>CALFXR010000170.1 GCA_937958475.1 uncultured Mesorhizobium sp.
TCGCGCTTGCGGCGCACCGAGGGCAGCAGCACGACCACCAGTACGACCGCGGCAAGCGCTAGCAGCGTGGCGCTGATCGGCCGGGTGACGAAGGTGGAGAAATCGCCGCGCGACAGGATCATCGCCCGCCTGAGATTTTCTTCGAGCAGCGGACCGAGGACAAAACCGAGGAGAAGCGGCGCCGGCTCGCAACGCAGTTTGATCAGGACATAGCCGAACACGCCGAAGAAGGCGACGGAATAGAGGTCGTAGACGTTGGAGTTCACGCTGTAGACCCCGATCGCGCAGAACGCCATGATGACGGGGAAGAGCACGTAATAGGGCACGGCGAGCAGTTTCACCCACAGCCCGACCAGCGGCAGGTTGAGGATCACAAGCATCAGGTTGCCGATCCACATTGAGGCGATGATGCCCCAGAACAGCGCCGGCTGCTCGGTGGCGACGTTGGGGCCGGGGACGATGCCCTGGATGATCATCGCGCCGACCATCAGCGCCATCACCGGGTTGGCAGGAATGCCGAGCGTGAGCAGGGGGATGAACGAGGTTTGCGCGCCGGCGTTGTTGGCCGATTCCGGACCGGCGACGCCCTCGATGGCACCCTTCCCGAACTCCTCCGGCGTCTTCGAGACGCGCTTCTCCATCGCATAGGCGGCGAACGAGGCGAGGACGGCGCCGCCGCCGGGCAGAACGCCGAGAACGGAGCCGAGCGCGGTGCCGCGCAGGATCGGCGCGGCCATGCGCCGGAAATCCTCGCGCGAGGGCATCAGGCCGGTGACGGTCCTCACCGCGGCGGAGCGCTCGTGCTCGTTCTCCAGGTTGCGCAGGATCTCGGCGACGCCGAACACGCCGACGGCGACCGCGACGAAATTCAGCCCGTCGGAGAATTCGCGGATACCGAGATTGAAGCGCGGCGTGCCGGTGTAGATGTCGGTGCCGACGATGCCCAGCAGCAGTCCCAGCACCAGCATGGCCAGCGCCTTGACGATCGAACCGCTGGCCAGCGCGATCGACGAGACGAGGCCGACGACCATCAGCGAGAAATACTCCGCGGCGCCGAACTGCAACGCGATCGCGGTAAGCGGCGGGGCGAGCAGGGCGACGAGGAAGGTCGAGATCGTTCCGGCGAAGAATGAGCCGAGCGCGGCGGTGGCGAGCGCGACTCCGGCGCGGCCCTTGCGTGCCATCTGGTAGCCGTCGATCGCGGTGACGGCGGAGGAGGATTCGCCCGGCAGGTTAATGAGGATAGCCGTCGTCGAGCCGCCGTACTGGGCGCCGTAGTAAATGCCGGCGAGCATGATCAGCGCCGAGGTCGGGTCGCCGATCTGGAAGGTGATCGGCAGGAGCATGGCGATGGTGGCGGTCGGACCGATGCCGGGCAGGACGCCGATCAGCGTACCGAGCAAAACGCCGATGAAGCAGAAGGCCAGGTTTTCCAGCGTCGAGGCGGTGGCGAAGCCGAGTGCGAGGTTATCGAGCAGTTCCATCGGCCTATCCGCCGAGCCAGGGGCCGAGCGGCCGGAACGGCAGGCCGAGCCCCTTCAGGAAGACCGCCCAGGCGAAAAGGGTGACGGCGGCCGCCAGCAGAAGCGCCCAGGTCGGGCTCATGCGCCGCGAGGCGAAGCAGGCGATCAGACAGGTGACGAAGATCGACGCGATGAAGCCCAGCCCGCGCACCGTCAGGCCGAAGAACACCGGTGCGGGGAGGATGAAGAGCATGCCCCGCCAGGCGACGGCGCCGATCGCCTCGCCCTTCACCCGCAGCGACTGCGAGAGAATCACGCCGCCGAGCATGACCAGCAGGATGGCGAGACCGAGCGGGAAGTACCCCGGGCCCATGCGGAAGGCCGTTCCGAGTTCGAGACCGAGCGACTGGATGGCAAAGGCCGCGCCGAGCGCTACGAAGATCGCCCCGCAAAGGGCGTTGGCGCGATCGACGATCATGCCGTTCCTCCTCCCCTTCGAACCATCCCTGTGCACTCGCTTCGGCCGCCCGTCCTCCCGACGGGGTCGCCGGCGCCTCGAACGGCGCCGGCTGCTGCTTCGCGTGCGCCGGGTGGCGCTGTCGTCGGCGTCCTAGTCCGCGTACTGGCCGGCCGCCTCGATCACCGGCTTCCAGCGGGCGATCTCGCTCTCGAGCTTCGCCTTCAGCGCCGCGGGCGTGGCGTCTGCCTCGGACGAGGGTGTCGTGCCCAGTTCGGCGAAACGGGCAACGACGTTGTCGTCCTTCAGCGCCACCTGCAGCGATTTCGACAGGCGCTCGACGACGTTTGCCGGGGTACCTTTCGGCGCGTAGAGGCCGTGCCAGATGCCGAATTCCATTCCGTCGAGGCCGGCTTCCTTGGTGGTCGGCACGTCGGGCAGGACGTCGAGGCGCTTCGCCGTGGTCACCGCATAGGCCTTCACCGTGCCGCCCTGGATGTGCTTCGTCGTGTTGGTGGTCTGGTCGCACATGATGTCGACCTGGCCGCCGAGCAGGTCGGTCATCGCCGGCCCGGTTCCCTTGTAGGGCACGGTGACCAGCGGCGTGCCGATCGCGCTCATGAACAGCATGCCGCACAGATGCGAGGCCGCGCCGATCCCGGCGTTGGCGACGGTCACCTTGTCGGCATTGGCCTTGGCGTAGTCGACCAGTTCGGCGAGCGTGTTGGCCGCCATGTCCTTCTTGGCTACGAGGGTCATCGGCACTTCCGTGACGAGGCCGACGTATTCGAAGGAATTCAGCGTGTCGTAGGGCAGGTTGCGGTACAGCGTGGCGCTGGTCGCCATACCGATATGGTACAGAAGCAGTTTGTAGCCATCCGGTTCGGCGTCGGCGACCTGCTTGGCGCCGAGCGTGCCGCCGGCGCCGCCGACGTTCTCGACGATCACCTGCTGGCCAAGATCCTTGGACATGGCCTCGGCGACGAGCCGCGCCACGGTATCGGTCGGGCCGCCGGCGGCGAAGGGCACGACGATCGTGATGTTGCGTTCCGGGTAGTTCTGCGCCGAGGCAAGGCCCGCGGAGAGCGCCAGAACTGCCGCCGCGGCGACGGAGACGATGGTCTTGTACAAGGTGTTTCCTCCCGTTTCGGGTTCGTTGCCGGGTCGCCGGGCGCCCCCCTCGACGTGGCGCCCGGTCGTCGAAATGGACAGGAAACGAACGGCCGTGTCCAGCGGGAATAGCCGGGCTGCGGCGCGACACCGACGGGCTGTCGCGGGACGGACGGTCGCATCGGCTTTCGCGGCAGGTTCGGAAACGCGTCGGCCTGGTCGCGTCAGCGCGCGTGGGCGACGACCTTCTTCAAGAATTCGACGAGCGGCTCGATCCGAGGCCTCTCCAGCAAGAGCGGCTGTTCCGCATAAGTCGCCATGGCTTCCGCCGTCAGGCGCCCGCGCAAGCCCGGCTCGTACCCTGTTTCGGCGAAGTCGCGCGCGTTGACGAACGCCGCCGGGTTGAAGTCCACGCGCACCTGGGAATCGGCCCACGAGACGGGCAGGCATCCGGCACCGTAGGCTTCGACGATCTTCTCCGTGTAGTAGCCCGGATGGAGCGCGTTCTCCGGGCAGAGATTGACGGCGAAGTCGCGCAGGACGACGTCCTTGGCAAGGCCGCTCGCATTATGGTCGGCAATCGACCTGTCGAAACCGCGTCCGTAGCCTCGTGTCGGCATGATCTTCGAGATCGCGTCGAACAATGCTCGTCGCGGTTGTTTCATATGTGTCGTGAACAGTGCGGCGCGGCGCGGGCGGTCGAGGACGGACCGCCCCAGGGGCTGCATCAACTGCGCGATCGACAGCAGCCGGGCGACGCGGGGGTTCGGCGTGTTGTCGATGCCTTCGTGCGACCAGTCGATCGATTCCATCCACAAGGGCAGCCTGAAATGGCGGTCGGTCGCGACGCCGAGATCGAAACTGAGCGCGTAGTCGGCATCGACGGCGTCATGGCGGACATTCTCCGACGTGTGAAAGAGCCGAAGCGCGCGGCTGGTCGGGGCCGGCGGTTCGCGGCGCAGGGCGCGCGGTATCCACTTGGCCCAGCCGCTCTTTCGCGGGGCGAACGGACCGACGATGACGAGGTCGGCTTCTTTCGCGTCGGTGATCTCCAGCCTGCCGTCGGCAATCCGGCGCAACACGGACATGACCAGGCTTTTCTCATATCCGGCATACTGGTTCTCGAATCCGATCTTCATGGTCGCGCCAATGCCGCATTCGCGTCTCGCCGCCAAGTCCGGACCCTGCAAATTGCAGTTGCGCGAAGCTTCATTTGATGGATTTCTTGAGGCCACGGGAAAGGGCGGCACGCAGACACTTTCATGCGCCAGGGAACGACCGCGTCGATCACGCCGCCTGAGTTTCGCGGCGACGGCCGGGCTATGACGGCCGACACTGCCTGGCCGATCTTCGTCATCTCGCTGACCGATGCGCAGCGGCGCCGCGCGCCTCTGCTCGGGCAACTCGCCGCGATGCGGCTCGACTGCGAGGTCGTCGCCGCCATCGACGGTCGCCGCGGCCTGCCGCCCGAGTACGAGGCCCGCATCGACAGAGCGGCGACAGAACGGAATCTCGGGCGCAGGATGGCGGATGCCGAGTATGCCTGCGCGCTGTCCCACAACCTGGTTTATCGCCGGGTTCTCGATGAGAGCCTTCCGGGCGCGATCGTGCTTGAGGACGATGCGATCCTGCAGCCCGGATTTGCGGAATTCGTCGCGTCGGGCGCCTACCGGTCGTGCGACCTGATCCTCCTCGACTACGGCACCGCGCATGTCTGGCCGTTTTCCAGCCGGATGTTGACACCTGACGCGAGGGCAGGCCGCGTTTCGATGAGTCCGCAACTGACGACCGGCTACGGTGTTTCCGCCCACGGTTGCAGCTATCTCGCCGGCAAGTCGCAGCCGATCAGCGGTACGGCCGACTGGCCCTGCGATATCGCCGGCCTCGGAGCCTTGGCCGCATACCCCCGTCTTGTCGATCATCCGGCGTCGGGCTGTTCAGAAATCGAGAAGGCCCGGCAGCGGATCATCGACGACCGGACGCGCCGAGGATGGAAGAGCGTGGGGAACCTCTACCTGCGCCGCCAGTGGCGCTCGATCATCAAGCGCCTGTCCGTACGGTTACCGTGATCGCGCGGCGGATTGCCGCCATTTCGTTCACACGGAGCGCACTGGCGTTCGGGCGCGTTCGCGGGCACAGTTGCGACGAGTACCGGAGACCGACATGCCAAAGAAAGCCCATACCTCCTTCACCCCGAAACCGTGGCACGAGGTGGCACCGTTGCTCGTCGACGTCGCGATGGGCCGTAGGCCCGCCGATCTGGTGGTGCGCAACGGCCGTTGGGTCAACGTGCACTCCGGCGAGATCATCGCCGGGACCGACCTCGCCATCGTCGGAGGGCGGTTCGCCTATTGCGGTCCCGACGCCAGCCACGCCATCGGCAAGGGGACCAAGGTGGTCGACGCCGGCGGGCGTTACCTGGTGCCCGGACTCTGTGACGGCCACATGCATGTCGAGAGCGGCATGGTCACCGTAACCGAATTCTGCCGGGCGGTGATCCCGCACGGCACGACGTCGATGTTCATCGACCCGCACGAGATCGCCAACGTGCTCGGCCTCGACGGCGTGCGCCTGATGCACGACGAGGCACTCGCCATGCCGGTCAACGTGCACGTGCAGATGCCGTCCTGCGTGCCTTCCGCCCCCGGGCTGGAGAACCCCGGCGCCACGCTCGGTGTCGCCGACGTCGCCGAAGCGATGACCTGGCCGAACATCGTCGGCCTCGGCGAAGTGATGAATTTTCCCGGCGTGGTGGCCAACGACCCGGTGATGACCGGCGAGATCGCGGCGACGCTGCGAGCCGGTAAGACGGTCGGCGGCCACTACGCCTCGCCGGATCTCGGCCTGCCCTTCCATGGCTACGCGGCGGGCGGTCCGGAAGACGACCACGAGGGCACGCGGGCCGAAGACGCCATCGCCCGGGTGCGCCAGGGCATGAAGGCGATGCTCCGACTGGGCTCGGCCTGGTACGACGTCGCTGCCCAGGTCAAGGCCGTGACCGAGGCGGGGATCGAGTCCCGCAATCTGATCCTGTGTACCGACGACAGCCATTCCGGCACGCTGGTCAACGAAGGCCACATGGACCGCGTCGTGCGCCATGCGATCGCCCAGGGACTGAAGCCGATCACCGCGATCCAGATGGCGACCATCAACACGGCGCAGCATTTCGGCCTCGAGCGTGAGATCGGCTCTATCGCCCCCGGTCGCTCGGGCGATTTCCTCATCGTCTCCGACCTCGCCGCGATGCGGATCGACGAGGTCTATGCCCGCGGCGTGCGGCTTGCCCGCAACGGCCGGCTCGATGTCGAGATCGCGCCGTACGACTATCCGGACATGGCGAAGAACACCGTCCGGCTGGGCAAGAAGCTTGCGGCGAGGGATTTCGACGTCATTGCCCCGACAGGTGCCAACGAGGTGCGCGTGCGCGTCATCGGCGTCATCGAGAACCAGGCGCCGACCAGGGCGCTGGAGGCCGATCTTGCCGTTGAGGACGGGCTTGTCGCCATGGATCGGCGCAATGACGTCTGCCAGATCGCCCTGGTCGAGCGTCATCGCGGCACCGGCGCCGTGGTCAACGCGTTCGTCTCCGGCTTCGGCTACATGGAGGACTGCGCGCTGGCCTCGACCGTGGCTCACGACTCGCACCACATGATCGTGGTGGGCACCAACAAGCAGGACATGGCGCTGGCCGCCAACCGCCTGGGTGAGATCGGCGGTGGCGTCGTGCTGTTCTCGAAGGGCCGGGAGATCGCGGTGGTGGAGATGCCGATCGCCGGCCTGATGTCGGACGAGCGCGCCGAGATCGTGGCGCAGAAGGCCGAGGCGCTGACGGAGGCGATGCGGCAGATGGGCTGCAGCCTGAACAACGCCTACATGCAGCATTCGCTGCTGGCGCTCGTGGTGATTCCGGAACTGCGCATCTCCGACGTCGGGCTTGTCGACGTGACGCGCTTCGAGAAGGTCGACCTGTTCCTGTAAGAAGGCGCGCGCCGCGCCTGTGCGGGGCCGCTGCGGAGCCGCTCGTCGCTGCCGCGATGTTGATCCGGGACAAGGCCGAGCGCCAGCATGGCGGGGTATCCTGTATCTATAGCCCGGGCAGGCGGCTATCCGGTGTCCGGCCTTTGGTGCAGGAGTTTGCTCATGACCATCCCGAGAACCACCGTCGTTCGCCTCGCGATTGCAGCGGCCCTCCTCGCGGCGCCCCTGGGCGCGGCGCAGGCCGATGCCGACGTCGACGTCGTCAAGCCGGTCGGCACGTCCTGGGAGCTCGAACTCGGGGGCAATCCGTCGTCCGGCTACATCTGGGTGTTGGACGAGGGCAGTTCGACCGGCCTGGCAACGCTCGACATCGAATCGCTCGGCTATCGGAAAGCGCCCGACCAGGGCACGAAACTAATCGTCGGACAGCCGGCGCAGTACGTGTTCCGCCTGACCTGCGTGGCGGCAGGCCCGGCGCACCTTTACTTCGACTTCCTGGCTCCCGACCGCAAGACCGTGGGCCGCACGCAGGAACTGCGAACGCGCTGCGAGTGAAGGCGCGGCAGACCGCTACTGCTCGACGACGACGCGAAGCACCGCGGCTGGCGTCGTGATTACCACCGCGGCCGCCGAGGTCATGGTCTGGCCGACGCCGGCCGCCAGGCGCGTGATACTGTCGGTCAGCTGCGACTCGGTCTCGCCGAGACTGTCGGCGTCGGTCAGCCGGGCGCCGAGCATGCGCACCATCACCGGGTTCTCGGCAAACGTCGTGTGGTTGAGGCTGTCGCCGGCTTCGACATTGCTCAGGTCGGCGACGATGACGCCGTAGCTCGCCAGGTCCTGTGCGTCGGCGTAGTCACCGGCGCGGCGGCGGCCGGCGATGAAGCCGGAGATGTTGAGCGCCCGGTCGTTGGCGGACGTGACGACGATGAACGGCTTGTCGGGCGGGCCGTAGTCGCGCAACTGGCTCTTGAACACGTCGATGTCGACGTCGGGCGAAGCGAGCACGACGTCACCGAGCCGGCCGCCGAAATTGCGGTCGCCCTCCGCCGCGGCCTGTCGCAGCGCTTCCATGGTCACCCAATTGCCCATCGAATGGGCAACGATGTCGATGCGCTTGGCTCCCGCGGAAGCGACAAGGCGCAGCGTGTCGCCGAGCGCGTTGCGGGCGATGGTGGCGCTGTTGTTGTCGTAGACGTAGTCGACGACGCTGCCGGCCGAAGCCCAGGTGAACAGGACCGGCGTTCCCGGATAGCGCGAATCGTGGGCGATCTGGGTCGCCCGGTAGACGGCCTTGTCGAAGCTGGTGTTGTAACCGTGGATGAAGACCATGGCGCGCCCGCCGTTTCGGGCGATGTCGGCGGCGAGCGCGTCGCGGAACGCCGCGTCGCCGCGGAACAGCGAGACGTTGGTGGCGGTGAAGTGCTTGGCAGGATCGACCTTCCTGCCGGCCCTGGGACGCTCGAGCTTTCCGATCTGGTGCGCGGTGGGCACGGTCACGTCGACCTCGGCGAAGGAGAGTGTCTCGCCGCGCTCGCCGTCGAAGACCTCGGCCGCGCGTTTCGCCGGCGCCCGGGTCGTGGCGATGAAGATGTCATGCGTGCCGGCGATCTCGCTGACAGGGGCGTTGACGGCGTGCGGCGCGATCAGGTCGTGCGAACCGCCCGCCGCGCACCCGCCGAGCGCGGCGGCGACGGCGAGGAGGGCTACGATGCGAAAGCTGCGGTTGGGCACTTGGGGATCCGAATTCGGTTGCTTCAGTCATATATCCGGCGACCGCACCGCTCCAGCCAACCGCACCGCCTTCGTTAACCTTGCGTTACCGTCATCTCCGGGAAACCGTCATCGCCTGATCCCTGGACAGCCAAAATGGCGGGAGGAAGGCAGGGATGTTGGAGAACGGCAACACTTCCGGCTTGAGCCTTACGCCGAGCTCGTCGGCCATGAAGGCACGACGCGCCTCGATGCGGGTCCATGCCTCGGGGAATCGTGCGGCAATTTCATGGCGGAGAGCATCATCGGCGAGCGCGATGCCGTCCTCGATGTTGGTAGTGAACCAGCGCGTACCGGTCGCCGGGATGACGTCGACCTGCAGCGCCATGCCCGATTTGAGCGGGATTTCGGAGCCCGAGAAGACCGGGGAGTGCATCCATTCGTCGAGATGGATCAGGTGCCCCGGGTTGAGCGTGATGCCGAAGAAGGGATCGCCGACGCGGTCGTGGATGGCCTTCCACAAGGTGCCGCCGGTCACGCCGATGCCGATCGCCTCGTACCAGTCGACCACCGCGGCGAAGTAGGGTGCGACGAGCCGCTCGACATAGTCGCGAATGTCGGCGGGAAGATCCCGCGGACCTTCGGCGAGGAAACCGGCGCGGGCGCTCAAGCCGCCCTGGATGCCGCAGGCCACCGTCATCGGGTCGCCGTGGCCCAACACGTTCAGGCTCGGGCTGGGCAGGCCATAAGCGGCGCGGCGGCCTCCCGACAGCATCGGATGGGCCGAAAGCGGCAGGCCGTTGAGCGCGAGCAGCCGCGCTGACTCGAGTTCGGTCATGCCCGGCGCCGTACCGGCGAGCACGTTCCTCACGCCTTGCGAGGCGAAGGTCGCGGCGAACTCGAAGGCGGCGAGCTGCTCGGCCTCGTTGACGGCGCGCAGGCCGTCGGCGGGCCCCATCATCAGGTCGGCGGCATTGGCCACGGCCCCCGACGGGCCGACCAGGGCACGCAGCGTGTCCGCGACGAAAGAGGGGATGTCGAGCGCCGTGCGGTCGAAGCCCCGATCGCCGGCGCCGAACGGTTTCCAGCCGATCGCGCCGATGCGCCGGCCCGTGCCGATCCCGCTCTCGGAGAGGATGTCGGAAAGGGAGGCGGAGCGGTCGCGCGGCTGCGCGGGCAGCGAAAACGTCTGGTAGAGCACGCGCTCGTACGGGCCGTCGCAGAGTTCGGCGTAGCCCCAGCCCTCGTTGCCGACGAGCAACCGCGGCAACCGGCCGGGCAGGACGACGAGCAGCGTCTCCTCGAAGCGGGGATCGTAGCCGCTGAGATAGGCGACGTTGGCGGAGTGCTCGCGGTCGCCATAGACGGCGAAACCGTCCAGGCCCTCCTGCGCCCCGCGGTCGAGCAGTGCGTCGATGCGGCGCTCGAGGAGAGCGCGGCCGATATGGGGCTGGACCGTCGGTTCGCCAAAATGCGGCAGGACGACCTTGTTCAGCGCGACCGAGGCGACGGGCATGGCGGATTCTCCGGTTCCGCCGGAATCTTTTCACGAACGGCGGCAATGGGAAAGGAGGTCCGTTTTCGCTACCGGCCCCAGAAGGTCGGCGTGAAGACGACGAAGACGGCAAGGATTTCCAGCCGGCCGATCAGCATCAGCCCGGAGCAGATCCATTTCGCCGCGTCGGGCAGGGTGGAGAAGTTGCCGACCGGGCCGATGATGTTGCCCAGTCCCGGACCGACATTGGTCAGCGCCGTCAACGCGCCGGTGGTCGCCGTGACGAGGTCGAGGCCCGTCGCGCCGAGCAGGACCGTGCCGATCGCCCAGATGACGAAGAAGGCGGCGATGAACAGCACGACGGCGCGTTGCATGTCCGGATCCACTGTACGGTCGCCGTAGCGCACCGGCTGGATCGAATTCGGGTAGACGAGCCGGCGCAAACCGTTCGCGAGCAGCTCGAACAGGATGAGGAAGCGGTAGGCCTTGATGCCGCCGGTGGTCGAGCCTGAACAGCCGCCGAGGAAGGTGGCGACGAAGGCGCAGGCGACGGCGAACGATCCCCACGCGCCGTAGTCGTCGCTGGCGTAGCCGGTGGTGGTGATCACCGAGACGAAGTTGAAGGTCGAGTGCGTGATCGCGTCGTAGAAGGGAATGCCCAGCTTGACGCGCAGGTAGATGGCGACGGCGACCGAGAAGACGATGGCGTAGCCGGCGAAGACGCGGATCTGCGGATCGCGCAGTGCGTCGAGCCGGCCGCGCAGGGCGAACAAGATCATGATCGAGAAGGGCAGGGCCCCGACGAACATGAAGACCGTGGCGATCCACAGGATTGCGGGGTTGTCCGAGTAGTGGGCGAACGAGGCGTCGTGGGTGGAGAAGCCCGCGGTGGCGACCGTTGTCATGGCATGGTTGATGGCGTGGAAGCCGTCCATGCCGGCCGCCGCATAGCAGATCGCGCAAAGGACGCCGAGCGAGCCGTAGATGCCGACGAGGGCGAGCGCGAAGGTCTGGAAGCGCTCGAAGGGGCGGTCCTCGATATCGGAGGATTCGATCTTGAAATAGGAGACCCCGCCGATGTTGAGGAACGGCAGCAGGAACAGCCCGAGCGCGATGACGCCGAGCCCGCCGATGAAGTTGAGCAGCGAGCGCCACAGAAGTAGTCCGGGCGGTAGTTCGTCGAGACCGGAGATCACCGTGGATCCGGTGGCGGTGACGCCGGAGACCGATTCGAAGAAGGCGTCGGCGAGGTTCATGTCGACGGAGGACGCCAGGAAAGGCACGGCGCCGGCGATCGCCATCGTCAGCCACAGCAGGTTGACGAGCAGGAAGCCGAAGCGCGTCGTCGCCTGCGGCGGCCGGCCCTGGGTCGCAAGCGCCACTGCCAGGGCGAGGCCGCCGAGGAACAGCGCCGAGAAGGCGAAGACGCGCCAGTCGTCGTGTCCCAGGGCGAGATCGACGGCGGCCGGGATGAGCATGGCGAGCGAAAGATAGAGCGCGAAGATCGCCGCGATGTGGAGAGCGGCCCGTGCAGCGCTTCTGTTCATGTGACCTACCGCCCCGGATCGCACTCGCAGTCGCGCATGAGGGCCAAGGTTGCCTATCGCCGTGCGACTGTGGCTTCATACAGGCGATTTGACCGCCGCGCCAAGCGCCGGATGCGTCGCCGTGCCGCGAAAGGGGCGAGACTGACGATGACCGAGTTCATGTCGCGGGTGGCGAAGGCCGCGGAGGCGCTACGCGTCCTGTTTCCGCCGACGCCGCTGCAGCACAATCTCTATTTGTCGCAGAAGACCGGAGCGCGGGTATTCCTGAAGCGCGAGGATCTGTCGCCGGTGCGCTCCTACAAGATCCGCGGCGCCTTCACCTTCTTCCGCAAGGCGCTCGCCGCGGGCGGCGCGCCGGAACTCTTCGTCTGCGCCTCGGCAGGAAACCATGCGCAAGGATTCGCTTTCGTCTGCCGCCATTTCGGCCACCGCGGCGTCGTCTTCATGCCGGTCACCACACCACAGCAGAAGATCGACAAGACACGCCATTTCGGGGGCGACAAGATCGAGGTGCGCCTCGTCGGCGACTTCTTCGACGAGTGCTACCGCGCCGCACAGGCCTTCGCCGAGGAGAGCGGCGGTCGCATGGTGCCGCCCTTCGACCATCACGACATCATCGAGGGCCAGGCGACGGTCGGGCTGGAGATGCTCGAGCAGATGCCGGACGGCGCGACGCCGCAGATCGTCGTCCTGCCGGTCGGCGGCGGCGGGCTGGCGGCGGGCGTCACGCAATACATCCGCCAGGCAGGCGCCGATCCGCGCTTCCTCTTCGCCGAGCCGGCGGGCGCGCCGAGCCTGAAGCAGAGCCTCGCCGCCGAGCGCAGGGTCCGGCTGGCGAAGGTCGACAATTTCGTCGACGGCGCCGCGGTGGCCGA
>CALFXR010000171.1 GCA_937958475.1 uncultured Mesorhizobium sp.
CCGGCGCCGCGGCATCGCTCGACGGCGTCGCCGGCCGCCGCATCGCCGTCGCGGCAAGGGGCCCGCTGTCGCCGGCCGCGGGCCTGCTGGCGACCGTCGCCGCCGCCGGCGGCGCGGCGCCTGAACTCGTCGAGACCGCGAGCGCGGAGGAAGCCGAGCGTCTGTTCGCCGCCGGCGAGGTCGAGTTCGTCCTCGGCTGGGAGCCCATCGCCGCGGATGGCGCCGCTGTGCCCAGCGCCGGAACGGCGCAGCGCCTCGCGGACCTGGGCATGGACGCTGCCGGGATCTCTGCGGTCTGGACCGCGCCGGCGGTGCGCTGGGGACCGCATGCCGTGCGCACCGACCTCGACGGCGAGGCCAAGCGCCTGCTCGCCGCGTTCCTGTCGGGCCTGAAGGCAGGGCAGCCGGAGGTCTACGATTTCGTCGAGTTCCACCACCAGGGCGGCTTCGCGGTGACGAACCACGACGCCTACCAGGGCATCGTCGATGCCGTCGAGGTGCTCGCCGCCTCGCCCCGGTCCTGACCGGATCAGCAGTCGGAACAGCTGATCGACTGGGTCATGCGCGGACGCAGGTAGTAGGTCTCGTTCATGTCCAGCTTGTCGAAGGCGGCGGTCAGGCCGAGCGTGCCCTTGTCGCCCGCGGCCCAGGTGATCACCGGGTAATATTTCAGGCTGCTCTGCACGCGGACCAGGAACGATCCCTTGATCTTCAGCGCCGCGGGGATCGTGGTGATCGTTCCCGCCGCCTGGTCGACGCTGTAGGCGCCGTTGACCACCTTGCGCGACCAGGCCACCTTGACCTTCGGCGTCGTTTCGTCCGTCACTTCGATCGCGGTTATGATGATCGTCGGCTTGCTGCGGTTGTATGGCTGCAGGAGGGCGCTGCCGATGTCGAGGATGGCGTTCAGCTCGCTCTTGGTCGTCGTCTGCTGCTGGGTGACGAGGTCGGCGACCATGCTCGCGGAGCGGCCGACCTTCTTGTTGGCCTCGATCCCCTGGCCTACCTCCATCGTCAGGAAGTACATCGACAGGAGCAGCGGGGCGATGAGCGCGAACTCGAGCGCGGCCACGCCGCGGCGGTCGGCGGCGAGGCGTCCCAGCCGGCCGCCGGAAAGGGAGAGTACGGCTCTCTTCAGCATGCCCATGATTCAGGTCCCCATGTGCCGACGAGACCTCGGTCAGTCGTCGAACGGTTCGTTCTGCCAGACGGCCATCGAGAAATGCAGCGTCTTGTTATCCTTCAGGCTCGACATCGACTTGCGCATGATGTCGGTCATGATCGGCCAGCGGTAGAAGACGCGGAGCGCGTTCTTCGACATCGACTTGCCCGGCTTGACGACGAATCCGCTGGTGACGATGTCGTCCTTTGCCGAATTGAACGGTATGCCCAGCGCCGCCGCCTCCTGGAAGGTGGTGACCTCGCGCAGGTCGACCTCGAGTCCGGGGCAATCGTCGGCGACGATGACGCTGAGTCGGTCGCAGATCAGGGTCCGCATCGAGTTCGGCGTGACGTCGGCCGCCTTGACCTGGCCTGTGCGCAGCAACCGCGCGACGTCGTCCGTCGTGTTGGCGAGCACTTCCTGCCCGGCGAACGAGATGCAGCTTTCGAGGATGGCGAAGACGAGCAGCGAGAACGGTATGGCCAGCGCCGTGAACTCGACCGCGGTGCTGCCGCTCCTGTTCCCGGCGAAACGCGCGAGGATCCCCCGCCGTGCGGGTCGGGGAGAAGGCGAGGCCTCTCCAGGATGCTCTTTGCTGGTCATGGCGGTTTCGCAATGCCCCTGTTGCGTATTCGACAGGAGCGTAGCCGAAACCTGTTGAAGCCCGGTGTGAACGACGCCTCGGATTGAATCCGTTCGGGCAACCTCTGGTTAACCGCGCGGTTCGGCGCCGGGGATTTTCCCCGATGCCGGTCCCTGCCTACTGGCCGGCGCTCATCTCGGCTTCGGACGTGCGCTCCGCGTCGCCCTTGAACGAACTCTCGCAATAGGGCGTGCACGACAGCGTCTGCACGTCGGAGCGCCGGTAGACGCGCACCGACCGCGGATCGTGCCGCGACACGATCACCTGCTCGTCGACGATCGGGCTTCCGTCGGAATCGAGGACAACGAGGTTGGTGACGCCGAAACCCTTGCCGGTCAGCACGATGGTGGTGGCGTCCTGCACGGACGCGTCCGCGATCAGAGGATTGCCGATCACGATCGTATCGGCCGGCCGCGCGATCTTGACGATCTTCGCCTGGTTCATCAGCACCTCGATCCCGGCGCCGCCGGAGGCCGATGTCGTGGCGTAAAGCGCGCCGGCCAGCGCAAGGACGCAGCTGGTCCACGTGACTGTGTGATGACGCGCCATTCGCTCATTCTCCGGGAACGGAAGCTCTGAAGCGAATATGAACGGGATTGGTGAACCAACGGTTAAGCGACACGGGCGTCCCCTCGGGCGGCCCGGAGAAACGCTCCGTCGCCGCACGCCCACCGGCCGCGCGCAGGAGCCTTCTTGGGCGACGATCACGGGCCTGCCGGCTTAGCGGCGGATTAACCACGCGACGCGGCGCCGCCGGTAAAGGAATCGGTAAGGCTGTTTCTTAAGTGCATCGAAAGAGCTTCCTCGTAGTGTCCGGACATCCGATCGATGCAGAAGAATTTCGACGGAAGTGCTGTAACACGTGGAGTAGGAGCTCTCGAATGTCTAAGCTTTTTGCACGTTTCGTGAAGGACGAGTCCGGCGCGACCGCCATCGAATACGGTCTGATCGCCGCCCTCATCGCCCTCGCCATCATGGTCGGCGCCGGCGCCCTCGGCAACTCGATCAACAACCAGTTCATGGCGATCGGCTCGACGCTCGAAAACAGCGTCAACTGATACCGTCTGGCTGCGGCCGAAGTTTCGAGAGCCGCCCCCACGGGGCGGCTCTCCTCGTTTGGAGACGCAATGCGCCGCTTCACGCTTGTTTAAGCGCTCGCGCCTAGGATCGTTCTCCTGGCAGTCCATGACGAGACACCCATGCTCGAAGCCGCGATATTCGTCATCTTCCCGTTCTGCATGGCGTTCGCCGCCATCTCCGACACGCTCTCCATGACCATCGCCAACCGGGTCTCCGTGATCCTGGTCGTCGCCTTCGCCGCAATCGCGCCGATGACCGGCATGGAGTGGGTCGCGTTCGGCTGGCACTTCGCGGCGGGCCTGTGCGTGCTCGCGGTGACGTTCTCGCTGTTCGCCATCGGCGGCATGGGCGGCGGCGATGCCAAGCTGCTCGCCGCCACCGCCGTCTGGTTCGGCTTCTCCATCCCGCTCGTCCAGTATCTCGTCGTCACGGCGTTCGTCGGCGGCGTGCTGACCGTCGCCATCCTCGCCTTCCGCAAGTCGCCGCTCGCCGTCTACTCGTCGCGCAACGTGTTCCTGCGCCATTTCGCCGATTCCGACGTGGGCATCCCCTACGGCGTGGCTCTGGGTATCGGCGGCCTGCTCGTCTATCCGGCCTCGCCGCTGATGATCTGGGCGTTGGCGCGCCTCAGCGCGATCTGAAGCCCCGCCGCGGAGGCGGTCCCGGCCTCTCCCGCTCGGTTGCGGCGAGCCGCGGGCACGTTTGGCGCCGGGCCGCCCCTGGCCCGGTGCGATGCCCCATGCAAGATCCTCGCCGACGCCTGATTCCACGGCGCTTTTCGCCCTCGCCGGGGCGGATCGTCGGCATTTGAATAAACGCTAAATTAATCACGATCGTAAGGATTGCATTAACCGTAATTTGACGATTGGGCCTGCAATGTCCGGCTTGGCTAGGTGGATTGCCGAGCGAGGGCATGGACATGGCAGCATCCCGTTTGATCATCATGGGCGTGGCGGTAGCCGCGGCGGGCGGTGCCGGCTATATCGCCAAGAACATGGCGGCGAGCACGCCTCCCCAGGTGATCGTCGAAGCCGGACCCAAGCAGCCCGCGATCGAACTCGCCGACGTCCTGGTGCTGGAAAGCGACGTGCCGATGGGCGCGCCGCTCGGCGACGCGCTGGAATGGCAGTCGTGGCCAGCCGCCGGAATCAACGAGAACTTCATCACCCGTTCGAACGAGCCCGAAGCGCTGGAGAAGATGAAGGGCTCGGTGGCGCGCGTGCCGATCTATGCGGGCGAGCCGGTGCGCCGGTCGAAGCTGATCGGCGAAGGCCAGAGCTTCATGTCCGCGATCCTGCCGTCGGGCCATCGCGCCATCGCGACGCAGATCTCGGCCGACACATCGGCCGGCGGCTTCATCCTGCCCAACGATTTCGTCGACGTCATCATGACCCGGCGTTCCGCGAACGCTTCGGGCGGCGAGGGCTTCATCACCGAGACGATCCTCAAGAACATCCGCGTGCTGGCGATCGATCAGACGATCCAGGAGGACGAGGACGGCAAGAAGGTCAAGGTCGGTGAGACCGCGACGTTGGAACTGACGCCGCAGCAGGCGGAGATCATCACGGTCGCCCAGCAGATGGCCGACCGCCTCACCCTTGCCCTGCGCTCGGTCGCCGATGCGCAGGAGGAACCGGGCGAAGAGGCCGATTACCTCGTCTCGGGCAACGGCAGCGGCCGGCGCGGCACGGTGCGGCTCATCAAGTCGGGCGAAGTCACGGAAGTGGGAGCCAGGAAATGAGGACAGGGCGAGAGGTTCCGCACGTGTCGCGCCGCGGGGCGGCTCTATCGGGCGGGTGCAGGCTTGCGGTCAGCGGCGCCGTCGCGCTCGGTCTGCTGGCAGTCGGTTCGCTTCCCGGTCTCGGCAGCGCCGAAGCGGCCGGCGGCGCGGCCGCGGTCAGTTCCTCGACGAAGGGCAGCCAGCGCATCAAGCTCGGCCTGAACAAGTCGATCGTCATCGACCTGCCGGCCGACGCCTACGACATCCTCGTCGCCAATCCCTCGGTGGCGGATGCGGTGACGCGCACGGCGCGGCGCATCTATCTCTTCGGCAAGGCGGTCGGCGAGACCAACATCTTCGTCTTCGGGCCGAACGGCGAGCAGATCGTCAGCCTCGACCTGGCGATCGAACGCGACGTCTCCGGTCTCGAGGACTATCTCAAGCGCTTCATCCCGAACTCCGAGATCCACGTCGAACTCCTCAACGACAACGTCGTGCTCACCGGTACCGTCGAGACCCCGCTCGACGCCCAGCGCGCGGCCCAGCTGGCGCAGATCTTCGTCACCGGCGGCGAGGCGACGACGGGCCAGTATTCGCAGACCGCTGCGGGCGGCTCCGCGGCCGGCGGCGTCGACATCAACAACCCCGACCAGGAGCGCCGGACCAGCCAGATCGTCAACCTCCTGCAGATCATCGGCGAGGATCAGGTGACGCTCAAGGTGACCGTCGCCGAGGTCAGCCGTTCCGTGATGAAGCAGCTCGGCGTCAATCTCGTCGGCTCCGGCGGCAGCAACGGCATCACCTGGGGCGCGGTTTCCGACAACGTCGCCGGTCTCGGCAAGGCGCTGTCGACCTCGGGAGTGTCGCTCGGCACCTCCGCGCTCGACGCCTATGTCAACGCCATGGAGCAGTCGGGCGTCATGAAGACGCTCGCCGAGCCGACGCTGACCGCCGTTTCGGGCGAGAAGGCGACGTTCCGCGTCGGCGGCGAGTTCAATCTCATCACCGGCCAGAATGTCGACAGCGACAACGGCAGCCTGACCTACGACGTCGAGAAGCTCGAATACGGCATCGGCCTCGAGTTCCAGCCCGTCGTCCTGTCGCCCGGGCGCATCAGCCTGAAGATCCGCACCCAGGTCTCGGAGCCGACGACCGAAGGATCCGTGGCGCTCTCCGCCGGCGGCCAGCGTCTCGGCACCAACATGCTGTCGATCCGCAAGCGCCTCGCCGACACCACCGTCGAACTGCCGTCGGGCGGCTCGATGATGATCGCCGGCCTCGTCCGCGACGACGTCCGCCAGGCCGTGAGCGGGCTCCCGGGCCTCGCCAAGCTGCCGGTGCTCGGCACGCTGTTCAGGAGCCGCGACTTCGTCCGCAACGAGACTGAGCTGGTGATCATCGTCACGCCGTACCTGACGCGGCCGGTTGCACGCGGGGAGCTTTCGAAACCGGACGACAATTTCAATGCGGCGAGCGACGGCGCCGGCATGTTCCTCGGGCGCGTCAACCGCGTCTACGGGACGATGAAGACCAACAAGCCAGACGGCCGTTATCACGGCGTCGTCGGCTTCATCTACAAGTGATCGGAGAGCGGCATCATGTCTAAGCCGATGAAGGTTGACCGCACCGCCGGGGCAGCGGCGACCGGCCGGAGCCGGATCCGCTGGCGCACGGCCTCCGTGGCCGCCGCCGCGGCGGCGGCCCTGCTTGCCGGGTGCGCGAACCGCGACAGCGTCACGGTGGGGTCGATCCCCGACGACTACCGCACGAACCACCCGATCGTGCTCGCCGAGAAGGAGCAGGCGCTCGACCTGCCCGTGGCGAGCAGCGACCGCGGCATGACCGACGTCCACCGGATCGCGCTGGAGGGCTTCCTCGGCCGCTACGACCGCAGCGCGACCCCGGTGGTGCGCGTGATGGTTCCGTCGGGATCCGCCAACGATGTCGCCGCCGCGCATGCGTCGTCCGGCTTCGTCTCCGTCCTGAAGGCGAACGGCGTGCCGTCGAGCCGTATCGCGGTCTCGCACTACCAGGCAGATCCGTCCGAGACCGCCGCGCCGATCCGTGTCGCCTATTCGGCGCTCCAGGCGCAGACCGGCAAGTGCGGCCGCTGGCCGGCCGACATCCTCGAGAATGCCGACAACAAGCACTACGCCAATTTCGGCTGCTCCTACCAGAACAACCTGGCCGCCCAGATCGCGAATCCCGCCGACCTGCTCGGGCCGCGCAAGCCGACGTCGATCGACGCCGCGAAGCGCGGCGTGGCGATCGGTGAGTGGCAGGCGACGCCCGGCGATTGGACGCAGGAAGTCGAATACTAGTCTATTCCGGGCCCGGAGCATGCGACGATGAGCAACCTTGCCTACGATACCGACCACGAGAGTGATGGTGGCTTCGAGCATGACGTCGCGGCGCTGCGGGCTCTGCGTCCCATCCCGCGCATCTCGATCCAGGCCTTCTGCGAGACGGAGAGCATCGCCAATCCGATCGAGCGCGCGGCGGAGGATCGCCGCATGTCGAAGGCGCATCTGAAGGTCCACATGGGCGGCATCGAGACCGCGATCGAGTACTACCAGAGCGCGCCGACGCCGAACCTGATCATCATCGAATCGCGCAACGAGCCCAGGCAGCTCCTCGAATCGCTGCGCAAGCTCGCCGAGAGCTGCGACCCCAACACCAAGGTCGTCATCATCGGCCACTACAACGACGTCTGGCTCTACCGGGAGCTGATCCGCTCGGGCATTTCGGAATATGTGGTCGCGCCGGTGTCGATGGCCGACGTGGTCAGCGTCATCTCGGCGATCTTCGTCGATCCGGACGCCGAGCCGATCGGCAAGGCGATCGCCTTCATCGGCGCCAAGGGCGGCGTCGGCTCGTCGACGATCTCGCACAACGTCGCCTGGGCCGTCTCCTCGCTGTTCGATTCCGAGGTCGTCGTCGCCGACATGGACCTCGCCTTCGGCACCGCCAACATCAACTTCGACCAGGACCCGGCGCAGGGCATCGCCGAAGCCGTCTTTGCGCCGGAGCGCATCGACGAGGTCTACCTTGACCGCCTTCTCGCCCAGTGTGCCGAACACCTGTCGCTGCTCGCCGCGCCGTCGACGCTCGACCGCGTCTACGATTTCGACGCCGACGCCTTCACGCAGCTGATCGACATCGCCCAGCGCAGCGCGCCGGTGCTGGTGCTCGACGTGCCGCACATCTGGACCGGCTGGACGCGCTCGACCCTGATGCACGCCGACGAGATCGTCATCACGGCGACGCCGGAACTGGCCAATCTGCGCAACGCCAAGAACATCGTCGACACGCTGAAGAAGATCCGGCCGAACGACATCGCGCCGCGCCTGATCATCAACCAGGTCGGCATGCCCAAGCGCCCGGAGATATCGCCCGCGGAGTTCGCCGAGCCGCTCGGCCTGACCCCGCTCGCGGTTATCCCCTTCGACGCCCAGCTGTTCGGCAACGCTGCCAACAACGGGCGCATGCTCGGCGAGATCGACAAGCAGAGCGCCATCGTGAACACGGTCAAGGAGATCGCGCACGTGCTCACCGGACGCACCGAGGTCAAGGCCCGGAAGAAGCCGGGTCTGAGCGATCTCCTCGCTCGCCTGAAGCGGGCCAAGAAGTAACGGAAAGCGGCGGTAGACGACGATGTTTGGCAAGAGAGGCAGTGACGACGGAAACCGCCGGGTCCCGGAGTTCCGCGCGCTTGCGCCCGCGTCGGCCACGCCGGCGAAGGCCTCTGCGCCAGCCGAGCCGTCGCGGTCCGCGGAACCGCGTCCCGCCGCTGCGGCGCCGCAGCGCCGCACTGTCGAGGCGCCGCCCATGGCTGCCGCGCCCGAGCCGAAGGTCAAGCCGCAGCGCGAGCGCAGCGAGGGCTACTACGATACCAAGTCGCAGGTCTTTTCCGCGCTCATCGACACGATAGACCTGTCGCAGCTCGCCAAGCTCGACCAGGAGAGCGCGCGCGAGGAAATCCGCGACATCGTCAACGACATCATCGCGATCAAGAACTTCGCCATGTCGATCGCCGAGCAGGAGGAACTGCTCGACGACATCTGTAACGACGTGCTCGGCTACGGGCCGCTCGAGCCCCTGCTCGCCCGCGACGACATCGCCGACATCATGGTCAACGGCGCCAAGAACGTCTACATCGAAGTCAACGGCAAGGTCGAGCAGACCGGCGTCCGCTTCCGCGATAACCAGCAGCTGCTGAACATCTGCCAGCGCATCGTCAGCCAGGTCGGTCGCCGCGTCGACGAGAGTTCGCCGATCTGCGACGCCCGCCTGCCCGACGGCTCCCGCGTCAACGTCATCGCCCCGCCGCTCGCCATCGACGGCACCGCGCTCACCATCCGCAAGTTCAAGAAGGACAAGCTCACCCTCGACCAGCTGGTGAAGTTCGGCGCCATCTCGCCCGAGGGCGCGGAGGTGCTGAAGATCATCGGCCGCGTGCGCTGCAACGTGATCATCTCCGGCGGCACCGGCTCCGGCAAGACGACCCTGCTCAACTGCCTGACCAACTACGTCGACCGCGAGGAACGCGTCATCACCTGCGAGGACTCGGCCGAGCTGCAGCTGCAGCAGCCGCATGTCGTGCGTCTTGAAACCCGTCCGCCCAACCTCGAAGGCGAGGGCGAGGTCACGATGCGCGACCTGGTCAAGAACTGCCTGCGCATGCGCCCGGAGCGCATCATCGTCGGCGAGGTGCGCGGACCCGAGGTGTTCGACCTCTTGCAGGCGATGAACACCGGCCACGACGGTTCGATGGGCACCATCCACTCGAACTCGCCGCGCGAATGCCTGAACCGTATCGAGTCGATGATCGCCATGGGCGGCTACACGCTGCCGCAGAAGACCGTGCGCGAGATCGTGGTCGGCTCCGTCGACGTCATCATCCAGGCGGCCCGCCTGCGCGACGGCTCGCGCCGCATCACCCATGTCACCGAGGTGATCGGCATGGAAGGCGACGTCATCATCACGCAGGACCTGATCCTCTACAACATCAAGGGCGAGGACCAGAACGGCCGCCTCATCGGGCAGCACGTGTCGACCGGCGTCGGCCGGCCCGGGTTCTGGGACCGCGCCCGGTACTATGGAGAAGAGCAGCGGCTCGCCACTGCTCTCGAGGCGATGGAAAGGCAGGCGGGATGACCGCGGCCTGAGGTTGGTGCACCATGTTCGGTCTCGAAAACGAAACACTGGCGATCATCGCCCTTGCCGGCATCAGCGCCGGGGCGATCGCCTATGCGCTGCTGTTCAACCGCATCGCCGACGAGAAGAACGCGGGCAAGCGCCTCGAGACGATCAAGCGCGCCGACACCGACCGCATGGCGATCAAGGCCTCGCGCGACCGCTTGGCCGAAGCCGCCAAGCGCCGCAAGTCGGTCCAGGATTCGCTGAAGGAGCTGGAAAGCAAGCAGCGGCAGCGTGACCAGAACAGCAAGAAGGCGCCGCTCAAGGTACAGATCCGCCAGGCGGGCATGCAGATCAGCATCGAGCGCTTCTACGTCATCTCCGCCATCTGCGGCGTGGCGCTCGCCGTGCTCGTCTTCCTCGCCGGAGCGCCGCTGATCGTCGTTCCCGGCGCGCTCCTGGCCGGCGGTCTCGGCCTGCCGCGCTGGTTCGTCTCGTTCCGCCGCAGCATGCGCGTCAAGGCGTTCCTCAACGACTTCCCCAACGCGCTCGACATCATCGTGCGCGCGGTGAAGTCCGGCCTGCCGCTGAACGACGGCATCAGGCTGATCGCCAATGAATCGCCCGAGCCGGTGCGCACCGAGTTCCGCCGCATCGTCGAGGCCCAGCAACTCGGCCTGTCGACGCCGGAAGCGGCCCTGCGCATGGGCGAGACGATGCCATGCCCGGAAGCCGGCTTCTTCGGCATTGTCATCCAGATCCAGCAGCAGGCCGGCGGCAACCTCTCCGAGGCGCTCGGCAACCTGTCGCGCGTGCTGCGCGACCGCAAGAAGATGAAGGCCAAGGTCCAGGCGCTGTCCATGGAAGCGAAGGCGTCCGCCGTGATCATCGGCGCGCTGCCGTTCATCGTCGCCTTCCTCGTCTACCTGTCTAGCCCCAATTACATCATGCCGCTCTTCACCACGAGCACGGGCCACCTGATCCTGCTGGTCTCCGGCGTCTGGATGGCGATCGGCATCTTCGTGATGCGCAGCATGATGAACTTCGAAGTGTGAGGCCCGTTCCATGAGCGAATCCATCGTCAAGGCGGTAACCGATCCGACGTTCGTGATCGCCATGCTCGTCGCCGTGGCCGTCTTCGCCACCATGCTGACGCTGATGCCGGCACTCGGCGGCAACACCATGAAGGCGCGCATGAAGTCGGTGGCGCTCGAGCGCGACGAGTTGCGCGCCAAGCAGCGCGCGCGCCTCGCCGCGGAGGCCGACAGGCGCCGCAGGGGACTGCGCGAGGAACAGTCGACAGGCATGCGCAACATCGTCGAGCGCCTCGACCTGAGAAGGGCGCTGGCCGACGAGAAGACGCTGAGCTCGCTGAAGATGGCGGGTTTTCGCGGCCAGAACCCGCTGACCCGCTTCCTTTTCTTCCGCCTGGTCCTGCCCTTCGTCGGCCTCGCCGGTGCCGCCGTCTATCTCTTCCTGCTCGGCGGGATGCCGGACAAGCCGCTGTTCATCAAGGCCTTCGTCTGCATCCTCGTCGCCTATGGCGGCTTCTATGCGCCCGTCCTCTACGTCTCCAACCGCGCCTCCAAGCGCAAGGCCTCGATCCAGAAGGCCTGGCCGGACGCGCTCGACCTGACCCTGATCTGCGTCGAATCCGGCATGTCGGTCGAGGCCGCCTTCCGCAAGGTGGCCGAGGAGATCGGCGCCCAGTCGGTCGAGCTCGCCGAGGAGTTCGTGCTGACCAATGCCGAGCTGTCGTTCCTCCAGGAGCGCAAGCAGGCCTATGAGAACCTCGCCAACCGCACCGGCCTGGAATCGGTCAAGTCGGTTGCCCAGGCGCTGGTCCAGGCCGAGCGCTACGGCACGCCGGTCGCCCACGCGCTGCGCGTGCTCTCCAACGAGAGCCGCGAGATGCGCATGAACGCCGCCGAGAAGAAGGCGGCCGCCCTGCCGCCGAAGCTGACCGTGCCGATGATCCTGTTCTTCCTGCCGGTCCTGTTCGCCGTCATCCTCGGCCCCGCCGGCATCCAGGTCAGCGAGCGCGGCGTGTTCGGCCAGGCCCAGCAGTAGGGGCCGGCCGCGCCGCGATCCCGGCGCGAAGGCTTTCGAACGAACGACGAAGCCCGCGGAGAGCATCCGCGGGCTTCGTCGTTCCGGAAGGACCGTTTGGCGCCGGGCGGCGCCGTTCAGTTGGTCGCCTTCTTGGCCTTCTCGTCGTCCTTGATCTGGCCCCAGGCGTTCTGCTGCGACAGCATCGAGCGCAGGTAGGCGACGTTGGCCTGTGCCTGCTCGCCCGACAGCTCCTGGCTGGCGATCTTCTCGGCCTCCTCGAAGCGGCCCTGCAGGCCCACCACGAGGGCGAGGTTCTGGCGCACGCGGCTGTCGGCGCCGGGCTGGCCGGCGGCGGAGCGCATATAGGTCTCCGCCGTCCGCAGATCGCCTTCGAGCACGTAGGACATGCCGAGGTTCGACAGGATCGACGGGTCGTTCGGCTTCAGGTCGAGGGCCTTGCGGTAGAGCCCGCGCGCCTCCTGCGCCTGGCCGAGCTGGTCGAGGATCGCGCCCTCGGCCGAGACGAGCTTCCAGTCCGGATATTCGGGGGTCTGCGCCCGGCGCACGGCGTCGAGCGCCGGCTCGAGCTGGCCGTTGGCCGCCAGCGCCTTGCCGTAGGCGGCGAGCACGTCGCGGTCCTTCGGGAAGCCGATGGCAAGCTTGCGCATGACGGCCAGCGACTGGTCGGTGCGGCCGTTCATCTGCAGCACGGCGGCATAGCGCATCGCCGTGGCCTTGTCCTTCGGATTGCGGGCGAAGGCTTCGCCGAGCGTCCCGGCGGCGCTTTCCAGCTCGCGGCTCGACATCTGCTCGACCGGCTTGCCGGAGCCGCGGTCGATGGAGCCCGTGGTCATGTTCCTGTTGGCGCAGCCGGCGACCCCGGCGGCGAGCAGAACGGCGAACGAGGCGCAGACCAGCCGTTTCGCCGTCAAATTTGTTCTGGGCGCTGTCGACATCGACGCATGGCTCCGTTGCGTGCCGCGGCCTTCCGCGACGAGTTTTCACCTCGCAGAAGTATTCCGTTAACCCTAACGGATGGTTAAGGATCGGCTCGCCGCGACTCGCGGCAACGAAGAGGCAAGGCATGGCGATCGAACTTCTCGACACTCCCGCGGCGGCTAGCTTGCCCGTCCACCTGGTCGGCAAGGGCGCGCTCGACGCCTCCGGCCTCGACCCCGCCGCGCTGGCCTGGGCGAAGGCCAACGGCTTCGACGGCGAGGCGGGCAAGGTTCTGCTGTTGCCCGGAGTGGCCGGGGCGATCGCCGGCGCGCTGTTCGGCACCGGCAACGGCACCGGCAACGGAAACGGGGAGGGCGCGTTCGCGCCGCTGGCCACGGGCGCCCTGGCGCGAGCGCTGCCGTCCGGCGACTGGCACTTCGCCGCCGCGCCGGCCGCCGCGGACCTCGCCGTCCTCGGCCTCGTCCTCGGCGGCTATGTCTTCACCCGCTACGGCAGGAAGGACGGCCCGTCGATCCGCTTCGCGGTTCCCGAAGGCGTCGACCGGGCGCGCGTCGAACGCATCGCCGATGGCGTCTTCCTCGCCCGCGACCTCGTCAATACGCCGACCAACGACATGGGACCCGACGCGCTGGAAACGGCGGCGCGCGACCTCGCCGGCCGCCACGGCGCAGAGGTCTCCGCGATCGTCGGCGACGCCCTCCTCGCGGCGAACTTCCCGATGATCCACGCCGTAGGCCGCGCCTCGACGACTGCGCCGCGCCTGATCGACCTGCGCTGGGGCGCCGCGGACTCGCCGAAGGTGACCCTCGTCGGCAAGGGCGTCTGCTTCGACACCGGCGGCCTCGACATCAAGCCGTCGAGCGGCATGCTCCTGATGAAGAAGGACATGGGCGGCGCCGCCAACGTGCTCGGCCTCGCCTCGATGATCATGTCGGCCGGCCTGAACGTGCGCCTGCGCGTGCTCATCCCGGCCGTCGAGAACGCTATCGCCGGCAACGCCTTCCGCCCGGGCGACGTGCTTCCGAGCCGCAAGGGGCTCACCGTCGAGATCGGCAACACGGACGCCGAAGGCCGCCTGGTCCTCGCCGACGCGCTGGCGCTGGCCGACGAGGAGGAGCCCGATCTTCTCGTCGACATGGCGACGCTGACGGGTGCTGCCCGCGTCGCGCTCGGCCCTGACCTGCCGCCCTTCTACACGCACGACGACGGTCTCGCCGCGGCGATCGCCTCGGCGGCGGAAGAGCGCGCCGATCCGCTCTGGCGCATGCCGCTGTGGAAGCCCTACGACGCCAAGCTGTCGTCGAAGGTCGCCGATCTCAACAACGTCACCACCGACGGCTTCGCCGGCTCGATCACGGCGGCGCTGTTCCTCGGCCGCTTCGTCGAGAAGACGCCGCGCTGGGTGCATCTCGACATCTTTGCCTGGAGCCCGGCCGATCGCCCGCACTGCCCGGCCGGCGCAGAGGCGCAGGGCATTCGCGCGCTGGAGAGCCTGCTGCTCAGCCGTTACGGCTGAGAGATTCGGCGTCTGCTCTGTCCCGCTTGCGTGCGCCCCGCTTTCCGGCTTGAATGAAACGGAACCGAAACGGTTTCGCGTTAGCCTCGGGCCATGGCAGTCACGTTGCGTCCCATCCAGGCCCTGCGCCTCTGGCAGCAGGTCAATCTCGCAGAGGTGCGCAGGGACGCGCCCGATCTCACCATGCGCCAGTGGTCGATTCTGCTCACCGTCTATCTCGACCAGCCGCCGCACACCGTGCGCGGCCTGGCGGCGAAGCTCGACGTGTCGAAGCCGGTGATCACAAGGGCGCTCGACACGATGGGCGCGCTGAAGCTGGTCTCGCGCCACCGCGACGAGGCGGACAAGCGCAACGTGCTGATCCGGCGCACCGTCGAGGGCGCGCTGTTTGTCGAGCGTTTCGGCGATGGTATCATCGCGCGTGCCGGAGAGTTGCCGCTGTGACCGTCCATGACCGCCGTATCACCGCCGCGAGGCCCGACCTCGCCGACATCCGCCTGAAGGGGCAGGTGGAGGCGGCGAGCTTCGTCGCCGGCCGCCCGGCGCGCATCGCCGCACCGCTCGCCGACATGCGCCGCGCGCCGAAGGCCGACGCCGGCCTCGACACGCAGCTCCTGCGTGGTGCCGGCGTCTCGGTCTTCGACGTCGCCGGCGGCTGGGCCTGGGTCCAGGCCGATCACGACGGCTATGTCGGCTATGTCGAGACCGCCGCACTGGCCGACGGCGGGATAGCGACGACCCATGTCGTCTCGGCGCCGCGCACTTTCCTTTATCCCGGACCCGACATGAAGCTGCCGCGCGTTGCGGCGCTGTCGCTCGGCTCCGCTGTCGCCGTCGCCGGCTGGGCGGAGACGCGCGGCACGCGCTACGCCGTCCTCGACACGGGCGAGGCGGTCTTCGCCGGGCACATTGCCTCGGCGGACGCCCATGCGGCCGACTTCGTCGCGATCGCCGAGAGCCTCCTCGGCACGCCGTATCTGTGGGGCGGCGTCTCGGCCTTCGGCATCGACTGTTCCGGCCTCGTCCAGATCTCGATGCGCGTGACCGGCCGCGCCGTGCTGCGCGATTCCGACCAGCAGGCGGCGACGCTCGGCGAGCCGATCGATCCTGGCGCGGACCTGTCCGGCCTGCGCCGCGGCGACCTGGTCTTCTGGAAGGGCCATGTCGGCATCATGACCGACGCGGCGATGCTCATCCACGCCAACGGCCACACCATGACGGTGGCGCTGGAGCCGCTCGCCGCCGCCGTCGAGCGCATCGGCTACCTCTACGCAAAGCCGACACTGTTCCGCCGCCCCTGAGCCGGCGGTCCTCAGTATCCCGCGGCGCGGTCGACCAGGTCCTTGAGCGCCTCGCCGCGCTCGAAGGCGTCCATCTGGTCGAGCATCGGGCCGACCAGGTGGTCGGGGTCCGACGTCGCCGCGGCATGCGGCGTGACGAACACCTTCGGATGCGTCCACAGCGGGCTCTTCTCCGGCAGCGGCTCGACCTCGAACACGTCGAGGCTCGCCTCCTTCAGCGTGCCGTCGTCGAGCGCGCGCAATATGTCGGCATCGCGCTGCAGCCGCCCGCGACCGGCATTGATCAGCACCGCGCCACCGAGCCCGTTGCGCCGGCGCAGCTCGCGCAGGAGGTTATAGCCGACGATGCCCTCGGTCGCCGGGGTCAGCGGCAGCAGCACGACCAGCATGTCGGTGGCGTTGAGGAATGGCACCAGGCCGCCGTCGCCGTCATAGGTGGTCACGCCCTCCATCGGCTTCGCCGTCCGGCTCCAGCCGTTGACGCGGAAGCCGAGCGCAATCAGCGCCTTCGCCGCCGCCCGCCCCAGTTCGCCCAGCCCCATGATGCCGACGGAGATGTCGTGCGCGGCGCGCTGCGCCGGCTCGCGCCAGATCTTGCGCAATTGCTGGTTCCGGTAGAGCGCTCCCTGGCGGTGATGGTCGAGCACGCGCCACACCACGTATTCCGTCATGTGCTGGGCGAGGTTCGTCGCGACGACACGCACGATCGGCACGTGCGGCAGCCCCGGATCGTTGAACAGATGGTCGACGCCGGCGCCGATGGAGAAGATCGCCTTCAGGTTCGGCAGGCGCGACAGGATGTTGGGTCGCTGCTTCCACACGACGGCATATTCGATCGACGGATGCGCCTCGCCGTCCGGCTCCAGCACCACCTGCCGGCGGGTGGAGAGCAGTTCGTGCCATCGCTGCGGATGGAAGCCGGTCACGGCCAGGAGCACGCGCTTGTTGGGATCGCCGGGCATCGCTTCTCCTCGACTACTGGCTCACCACCCCTTCCGGCGCGGTTTCGATGCGGAACGCGGCGGAGATGAGGGCTCTCGTATAATCGGTCTGCGGCCGCTCGAAAATCTGTTCGGCCGGCCCATGCTCGACCACCTGGCCGTTGCGCATGACGATCACCTCGTTGGCGAGCGCGCGCACCACCTTCAGGTCGTGGCTGATGAACAGGTAGGCCAGCCCGTAGCGCGCCTGGAGATCGCGCAGCAGGTCGACGACCTGCGCCTGGACGCTCATGTCGAGCGCCGAGGTCGGCTCATCGAGCATGACGAACTTCGGCTTCAGCACCATGGCGCGGGCGATGGCGACGCGCTGGCGCTGGCCGCCGGAGAACTCGTGCGGATAGCGGTGCCGGGTCGACGGGTCGAGCCCGACCTCTTCCAGGGCCCCGATCACGCGCTTCTCGCGCTCGCCCGCCGAAAGCTTCGGCTCGTGGATGGCGAGGCCTTCCTGGATGATCTCGGACACCGACATGCGCGGGCTGAGCGAGCCGAACGGGTCCTGGAAGACGATCTGCAGCTCGCGCCGCTTCGGCCGCATCGCCTCGAAGGAGAGCTTGCCGATGTCGGTGCCGTTGAACTCGATGCGCCCGCTCGACGAGATCATCCGCGCCAGCGCCAGGCCGAGTGTCGTCTTGCCCGAGCCGGATTCGCCGACGACGCCGAGCGTCTGCCCGGCGCGCACGGTGACGTCGATGCCGTCCACCGCCTTCACATGATCGACGGTCTTGCGGAAGAAGCCCTTCTTGATCGGGAACCAGACCTTGACGTCGTGCCCGGTCATCACCGCCTTCGCCGCTGGGTCGACCACCGGCGGCCGGCCCTTCGGCTCCGACGCCAGCAGGTGGCGGGTGTAGTCGTGCTGCGGCGCGTCGAAGATCTCTCTTGTCGGCCCCGCCTCGACGATGCGTCCCTGCGTCATCACGCAAACGCGGTCGGCGATCTTGCGCACGATGCCGAGGTCGTGCGTGATGAACAGCATCGACATGCCCTTGCGGTCCTTGAGCCGGTCGAGCAGCTCGAGGATCTGCGCCTGCACGGTGACGTCGAGCGCCGTCGTCGGCTCGTCGGCGATCAGCAGCTCCGGCTCGTTGGCCAGCGACATGGCGATCATGACGCGCTGCCGCTGCCCGCCCGACAGCTGGTGCGGATAGGCCTCCAGCCGCTTGCGCGGATCGCGGATGCCGACCTCCTCGAGCAGCTCCAGCGTCCGCGCCTCGGCCTGGCGGTCGCCCATGCCCTGGTGCAGCTTGAGTACCTCGCCGACCTGCTGGCGGATCGTGTGCAGCGGGTTGAGCGAGGTCATCGGCTCCTGGAAAATCATGGTGATCTTGTTGCCGCGCACGCTGCGAAGGCCCGTGTCGTCGAGCGACAGCAGGTCGCGCCCCTCGAACAGGATGCGCCCGGACGGGTGGCTGGCCGCCGGGTAGGGCAGCAGCTTCAGTACCGACAGCGCCGTCACCGACTTGCCGGAACCCGACTCGCCGACCAGCGCCACCGTCTCTCCACGGGCGATGTCGAAGGAGACGCGGTCGACCGCGGTCGAGCTCCGGCCGCCCTGCGCGAAGGCGACGGAGAGGTCCTGGACGGAGAGGAGGGGCGACGTCACGGCCGTTCTCCCAGGATGTCATCCAGCGTGAAGGCATTCAGCTCGAGCAACCGCATGTCCTCCGGCACTCTCAGTCGCCGATCGTCGGAGACGAACGCCGCGCAGTCCAGTGCCCGCGCCGTAGCGATGTGGACCGCATCGGGCAGCCTGACCGACGAGCGCCTGGCACGGATCCCGGCCGCGGCCACGAGCACGTCTCGGCTTACCGGCAGGATTTCGAAGTTTGGCCCCGGCCGGATCATTTTCTCATAGGCGTTGGCAAGGTCGGTTGCTCCGCGTTCCATCGGCTTGACCAGCACCTCCGCCAGGGTGATCTCGCTGGTCGCGCCGATGATCTCTCCGTCTTCGACCGCCTCTAGGACCCACCAGGCATGGTCGGAGCGCGCGCCCGCGTGCTCGAACGCCGTGATGAACACGTTGGTATCGAGATAGACGCGGGGCTGCGCCGTGTTCACCGACGATCCCATTCAGAACGCAGCGTCTGTACGTGCTCGACGATTTCGTCCGCCGTCGCGAAATGCGACCGCCGCAGCGCCTTCCAACGGGAAAACTGTCCGGCCTCGGCATCTGCCTTAGCCGGCGCCGTCAGGTCGCCCTCAGTTGTCGCCGGCTCGGTGAAACCTACGGGCGATTCCTCCCCACGCGGATCGTGTAGTTCGACCAGCAGTTCGCTGGTGACCCCGCGCAGCCCGCGGCTTCGCGCTGCGTCGATGAGGTTGCGCCAGTAGGCTACCGGGATCGAGCCCCGCTGTTTCCACGCCGCCACGGTCGGATAGGGCACGCCGAGGTCGCGTCCCAAATCGGCATTGCTCGGCCAAAGCGCTAGGATCTCTTCTACGCCTTTCATCAATCACATTCTAGCAAAATGTTTTGATGAGAGCAATACAGATGCATTTTGCATGTGTTTCTCGCCGGAATCCTATGCATATCGAAAGCGCCGCTCAAACCGCCGCCTCGACGTCGGTCTGGCGGAAGTCGTCGCCCTTGAACAGCAGCGGCTCGCTGCGCGCCCTGGCCAGCGCATAGGCGAAGCAGTCGCCGAGGTTGAGCTTCGCCGCGTGCTTGCCCTTGCCGAAACGCTGGTAGGCCTCGCGGGCGAGGCGGGCCTGCTCCGGGCCGACCGGAGCGATCTTCACGCCCAGGCGAAGAAGCAGTGGATCGAGAGCCTCGGACAGTTCGGGCGTCTTTCCCCGGTCGACGCGCAGCGCGATCTCGAGATAGTTCACCGGGGAGATCGCAACATCGTCGGTGCGTTCGCCGATGAAGTCCGCGAAGGCATGTTCTTCCGGCTCCTTCAGCAGCATCGCCAGGACGGCTGACGCGTCCACGATCATTTGGGTAGTCCCCATTCGTCGTAGAGGTCGGAATGGTCGCTGGTGACGCCGGGCGGCGGCGGCGGCAGCGAGTCCAGCAATTCGCGGACCCGCCGCTTCTTCTCGGCCACGTCCCGCTCCCGCTTGAGCCGCTCCAGCCTTTCCTCCAGCGCATGCTGGGTCGCCGAGGTCATCGTCTCGCCGGTTTCGGCCGCCAGTTCCCTGGCCAGCCGCTGGACTTCCTCGTTCTCGATGTTCAGGCCCATTCCGGCCTCCATGGTAGAAAACGGGGCGTTTTATACCACATCGAACCCCTCACCGGAACGTTTTGCGCGGGTCGAAGGCGTCGCGGGTCGCCTCGCCGATGAAGATCAGCAGCGACAGCATCAGCGAGATGACGACGAAGCCCGACAGGCCGAGCCACGGCGCGTTGAGGTTGCGCTGGCCCTGCTTCAGCAATTCGCCGAGCGAGGCCGAGCCCGGCGGCAGGCCGAAGCCGAGGAAGTCGAGCGAGGTCAGCGTCGTGATCGAGCCGTTGAGGATAAACGGCAGGAAGGTCAGCGTCGCCACCATCGCGTTGGGCAAAAGGTGGCGGAACATGATGGTGCGGTTGGGCACGCCCAGCGCGCGCGCCGCGTTGACGTATTCGAAGTTGCGCGCGCGCAGGAACTCGGCGCGCACCACGCCGACGAAGCCGACCCAGGAGAACAGAAGCATGATGCCGAGCAGGACGAAGAAGCCCGGCGGCAGCACCGCCGAGATGATCAGCAAGAGGTAGAGCACCGGGATCGACGACCAGATCTCGATGAAGCGCTGGAAGAGCAGGTCGGTCCAGCCGCCGAAATAGCCTTGCACGGCGCCGGCCGAGACGCCGATCACCGCCGAGGCCAGCGTCAGGGTGAGGCCGAACAGAACCGAGACGCGGAAGCCGTAGATGACGCGCGCCAGCACGTCGCGCGCCTGGTCGTCGGTGCCCAGCCAGTTCCAGTTGCCGATCGTGCAGTTGGAGTCGTCGACGCCCAGCGGATAGCGCTCGCAGCGCTTCTCGACCGGATAGAGCCAGGACGGCTTGGCGGGGGCCGCTTCGGGAATGTCGTTGTTGACGGTGCGATAGGAGTAGCGGATCGGCGGCCAGATCAGCCAGCCGTTCGCCTTGATCTCGTCCTGGATCACCGGGTCGCGGTAGTCGGTGACGGCGTAGAAGCCGCCGAACTTTTCCTCCGGATAGTCGACCAGCGTGGGAAACAGGATCTCGCCCTTGTAGGAGGCAAGCACCGGCCGGTCGCTGGCGATGAATTCCGAGAAGAGCGACAGGACGAACAGGACGAGGAAGATCCACAGCGACCAGTAGCCGCGCCGGTTGGCCTTGAAGTTCTGCCAGCGCCGCTGGTTGAGCGGCGACAGCCATGGCCGCTTCGCCGTTTCACCCGCCGTCGCGCCGGCCGCCACGTCGGCGGACATCAGACGTCCCTCCGCTCGAAGTCGATGCGCGGATCGATCCAGGTGTAGGTCAGGTCGGAGACCAGGCCGATCACCAGGCCGATCAGCGAGAAGATGTAGAGGTTGGCGAAGACCACCGGATAGTCGCGGTCGAGCACAGAGCGGTAGCCGAGCAGGCCGAGCCCGTCGAGCGAGAAGATGTTTTCGATGAGCAGCGAGCCGGTGAAGAAGGCCGAGATGAAGGCGCCGGGAAAGCCGGCGATGACGATCAGCATGGCGTTGCGGAAGACGTGGCCGTAGAGCACCTGGCGTTCCGTCAGGCCCTTCGCGCGGGCGGTGACGACATACTGCTTGCGGATCTCGTCGAGGAAGGAGTTCTTGGTCAGCAGCGTCGTCGTGGCGAAGGCCGACAGCACCATCGCCGTCAGCGGCAGGGCGAGGTGCCAGAAATAGTCGAGCACCTTGTCGACCAGCGACAGCTGGTCCCAGTTCTCCGAGGTCAGGCCGCGCAGCGGGAAGATGTCCCAGAAGGACCCGCCGGCGAAAAGCACCATCAGGATGATGGCGAACAGGAAGCCGGGGATGGCATAGCCGACGATCACCACGCCGCTCGTCCACACGTCGAAGGCCGAGCCGTCCTTGACCGCCTTGCGGATGCCTAGCGGGATCGAGATCAGGTAGGAGAGCAGCGTGATCCACAGGCCGAGCGAGATCGACACCGGCATCTTCTCGACGATCAGGTCGATCACCGCGATGTCGCGGAAGAAGCTCTCGCCGAAATCGAAGCGCGCATAGTCCCACAGCATCTTGAAGAAGCGCTCGAGCGGCGGCTTGTCGAAGCCGAACTGCTTTTCCAGCTGGGCGATGAATTCGGGATCGAGACCCTGCGCCCCGCGATATTTCGACGAGCCTTCGCCGCCCTGCTCGAAATTCTGGTTGTTGCCGGCGTCGGCGCCGCCGCCGGAGAGCCGGTCGCCGGCGTCGCCGCCCTGGCCGGTCAGCTTGGCGATGACCTGTTCGACCGGGCCGCCGGGCGCGAACTGGATCACGGCGAACGAGATCGCCATGATGCCGAGCAGCGTCGGGATCATCAGCAGGACGCGGCGGAGGATATAGGCGCCCATCAGCGCGTGGCCCCGTGCCGATACCCGTGCCGATCCGAACTACGCCTTGCCAATCGCCCGCGCCCTTTCCTCATCGAACCACCACAGCGTCTCGGCTGCGAAGCCGAAGTCCGGCTTGGGCTCCTTGAAGCCGAACATGTCCCAGAACGCCACGCGGTGATTCGCCGAGTACCAACTTGGAACCCAGTCCATGCGGGCGCGCAAGACCCGGTCGAGCGCGCGCATGACCGTGACGAGTTCGGCCCGGCTGGCGACGCCGTCGATCGCTTCGACCAGCGCGTCCACCGCCGGATCCTTCGTCCCGGGAAGATTGCGCGAGCCGGGAAGGGCGGCCGATTTCGAATGGAAGATGCCGTCCATGCCTTCCCGCGTCGGCGTCGCGGAGAACGACACGGCCATGGAGATCATGTCGAAGTCGAATTCCGTCTCCCGCGCCTGGTGCTGGGCAGATTCCACGAGGCGGATGGAGGCGTCGAAGCCGATCGCCTTCATGTTCTCCACCCAGGGCGAATAGATGCGGACGAAGCTCTCGTCGTCGACGAGGATCTCGAGCGTGAACGGCTGTCCCGCAGCGTTGCGCAGCACGCCACCTTCCGCCTTCCAGCCGGCCTCGGCCATCAGCCTCCGCGCCTCGCCGAGCAGCTTGCGGTCGCGTCCGCGCCCGTCCGAGGGCGGCAGCGCGAAGGCTTCGCCGAAGACCTCGGGCGGCAGCCCGTCGCGCAGCGGTTCGAGCAACGCCAGTTCGTCGGGGCCGGGCAGGCCGGTTGCCTTGAATTCCGATCGCTCGAAGCACGACTGTGACCGCTGGTAGAGGCCGAAGAACAGCGCCATGTTGGTCCATTCGAAGTCGAAGCACAGCGCGATCGCACGCCTCACCCGGGCGTCGCGAAAGCGCTCGCGCCGCTGGTTGATCGCCGTCGCCTGCATCGACGGGCGCTTTTCCGACGGGAATTCCCGCTTCACCACCTTGCCGGCCGTCATCGCGGGAAAATCGTATGCGGTGGCCCAAAGCCGCGACGTCGCCTCCGAACGGTAGTGCACCTCGCCCTTCTTGAAGGCTTCGAACGCCGCCTGGCGGTCGCCGTAGAATTCGATCCTCAGGCGGTCGAAATTGTACATGCCGCGATTGACGGCCAAGTCGCGGCCCCAGTAGTCGGCAACGCGCTCGTACTCGAGCGTCTGGCCGGCCCTGACGAGACCGACCCTGTAGGGTCCCGAACCGAGCGGCGCCTCGAGTCGCGAACCGTCGAACGGCACGCGGTCGAAATGCGCCTTCGACAGGATCGGGAACGTGGCGACGTCGAGGATCGTGCGTTCCGACTGCTTGCCCGAGAAGACGAGCCTGAGCGTGGCGGCATCGACGGCGACCGCATCGACCAGGTTGACCAGCGGCAACAGCAATTCGGGGTGGCCCTTCTCCTTGAACAGCCTGTAGGTGAAGGCGCAGTCCTCGGCGGTGATCGGCGACCCGTCGTGAAACCGTGCCTCGGGCCTGAGCGCGAACTCGAAGCTGTTGCGGTCCGGCGACAGCGTCACCGTCCGCGCCAGCAGGCCGTAGATGGCGTCCGGCTCGTCGAGCGCGCCGGTCATCAGCGAATCGAAGCAGATCTCCATGCGCGGCGGCGCGTCGCCCTTGGCCACGAAGCTGTTCAGCGTGTTGAAGGTGGACGGGTTCTGGTTGTACAGCCACTGGTTCGGCCCGTAGTTGAACGCCCCGCCCTTCGGCGCGTCAGGGTTCACGTAGTCGAAATGGCTGAAGTCGGGGCCGTATTTAAGGTCGCCGAAGGCCGACAGCCCGTGCAGGGCCGTGCCTGTCCGGGTCTCTGCGAAGGCGCCGCGGCCGAGCAGTGGCGACGCCGCCGCCGCGGCGCCGAGCGCAAGGAACGAACGCCGGTGAAGGGACGGGCGCCCGGTCAATTGCCCCCCTTGTACTTCGCCGCCAGCGCGGCCTCCTTGTCCTTGTCGATCCACCAGGAATCGACGTCGACGCCGGAATAGGCCGGCTGCTTCTCGGGTATGCCGAACTTGTCCCAGTAGGCCGCCCAGACCACCGGATTGTGCCAGTGCGGAACCACGTAGAAGTTCCACAGCAGCACGCGGTCGAGCGCATGCGTCGCCGCCACCAGTTCTTCGCGGTCTTTGGCGAACACGACCTTGTCGATGAGCGCGTCGACGACCGGGTCCTTGATGCCCATCAGGTTGCGCGAACCCGTCAGGTCGGCCGCTGCGCTGCCCCAGTAGTCGCGCTGCTCGTTGCCCGGCGACTGCGACTGGCTCATCACGGTGACGACGCTATCGAACTCGAAGGCGCGCACGCGGTTGACGTACTGGCTGGTGTCGACGATGCGGATCGTGGCGTTGACGCCGAGCTTGCGCAGGCTGGCGATGTAGGGGCCGATGATGCGCTCGTCGCTCGGGTCGTCGCCGAGGAACTCGATTCCGAACTGTTCGCCCCTGGCGTTGACCAGCCTGCCGTCCCGGCTCGTCCAGCCGGCCTGCTTGAACAGGTCGAAGGCCTTGCGCAAATTGTCCCTGGTCGACTGCGGCGTGTCGTAGAGCGGCAGCTTGAATTCCCGCTCGAACACTTCCGCCGGCAGTTTGTCGCGGAAGGGCTCGAGCATCTCCATCTCGCGGCCCTGCGGCAGGCCCGATGAGGCGAGTTCGCCGCCCTCGAAATAGCTGTCGGTGCGCGTATAGAGCCCGTAGAACAGCGTGCGGTTCATGCTCTCGAAGTCGAAGGCCCAGGTCAGCGCCTCGCGCACCCGCCGGTCCTGGAACTGCGGCCGCCGCATGTTGAGCACGAAGCCCTGCATCGGCTCGCCGGCGGCTTGCGCGAACTCCCGCTTCTTCACGTCGCCGGCCTCGAAGGCGGGGAACTTGTAGAATTCGGCCCAGCGCTGCGAGCGGTTCTCGAAGCGCAGGTCCTGGTAGTTGCCCTTGGTGAAGGCCTGCCACATGGCGTCGTCGTCGTTGAAGTAGACGTAGCGGCGCCGGTCGAAATTGTTGCGCCCGACATTCACCGGCAGCGCGGCACCCCAGTAGTCCGGAACGCGCGTCCAGATGATCTCCGAGCCCGCCTTGTAGCTGTCGATCCTGTACGGGCCCGAGCCGAGCGGCTTTTCCAGCGTCGGCTGGGCGATGTCGCGCTTCTTGCCGGCCGCGTCCGTACCCTCCCACCAGTGTTTCGGCAGCACGGTCAGGTCGCCCATGATGTGCGGCAGCTCGCGGTTGCCCTTCTCGTCGAAGCGGAACTCGACCTCGCGCTCCGACAGCGCCACCGCCTCCGTCACGTTGTGGAAGTAGCGGTTGTACATCGTGCTGTTCGCCTTCAGCGCCTCGAGCGACCAGACTACGTCGGCGGCCGTGACCGGTGTGCCGTCGTGCCACTTCGCCCGCGGGTCGATGCGGTAGATGGCCGACGAATAGTCGTCCGGATACTTGAAGGCCTCGGCGATCAGCGGATGCGAGGTGCCGGGCTCGTCGGTCGACTGGCCCATCAGCGTCTCGTAGAGCAGCCCGCCGCCGAACGCAGCGAAGCCGGCCGCCGCCGTGCCGCGGGTGATGAACGGGTTGAAGCTGTCGAACGTACCCTGCGCCACTGCGTTCAGCGTGCCGCCCTTCGGCGCGTCGGGGTTGACGTAGTCGTAGCGCTCGAAGCCGGCTTCGTATTTCGAGGCGCCGACCAGCGAGGACACCGTGCGCCACTCGTCCGCCCCGGCCGTGCCGAGGCCGGCCGCGAGCAGCGCGGCGACCGTGGCCATGCGGATGATGCGTCGTGCGGGTCGTCTCATCGGCTTCCTTCCCGTGACCGTTCTGCTGGCCGTGCAATGTAGCCCATCGCCGCGGCATGGGAACCCGGCGAGCCCCGGTTTGCCCTGTGCCGCGCAACAAAAAAGCCGGGCTGAACCCGGCTTTTTCGTGGAAGCGGAGATGACGCTTGCGTTACTGCGCCGGAGCCGGCTGCGCGCCTTCCGCGGGAGCGGCGGGAGCGGCTTCACCGGCGGGAGCAGCCTCGCCGGCCGGGGCCGGCTGTGCACCTTCGGCGGGAGCAGCGGCACCTTCGGCCGGAGCCGCAGCACCCTGGGCCGGAGCTGCCGGGGCAGCCGCACCCTCGGCCGGAGCCGAGGCGTTCTCGGCGGCGGGTGCCGCGCCGGCTTCCGGCAGCGGCGCCGGCGAATCCGACAGCGTGCGCAGGTAGGCGATGACGTTGGCGCGCTCGTCGGGCTTCTTCAGGCCGGCGAAGCCCATCGCGGTGCCCTTCACCAGCGCCTTCGGCGAAAGCAGGAAGTGCGACAGGTGCTCGTAGTCCCAGGCCACCGAGCCGCCCTGGGCGAATTCCTTCATCGCCGTCGAGTAGGCGAAGCCCTCATGGCTGGCGACCGGGCGGTTGACGATGTCCCACAGGTTCGGGCCGACCTTGTTGGCGCCGCCCTTTTCGGCGGTATGGCAGGCCGCGCACTTCTTGAATACGGCCGCGCCCGCGGTGGCGTCGGCGCTGGCGAGCAGCGTGCCGATCGGCGTCTCGGCGGTCTCGCCGCCGGCCGCCTCGCCGCCGCCGTGCTCTTCCTCGGCCGCCGCGATCGCGTAGCCCGGCTTCTCCGGCACGGGCGAGGCGAAGATCGCGTCGGAAACGATGCCGAGCGAGAACACCACGAACACGGTGCCGAGCAGGCCCCCGATGATCTTGTTGAATTCAAAAGAGTTCATTCGCCCGAGGCTCCCTTTCCCCGCCGCAGCCGGACCGCCGCGATGCAATGCGTTTTCGGCCGGCCCGGGGCCGGTCAAATCGCGCGGAAACTAGGTCTTTTACTCGGCCCTTGCAACACATATAAGGCGCACCCAGTGAGACTTTTTGCCACCTTCGAAGGCCATCCGCCGCCCGGCCATCCGACATGTCGATCCTGATCCTGATCCCCGCGCGTATGTCGTCGACCCGCCTGCCGAACAAGCCGCTGGCCGACATCGCCGGGCGTCCGATGATCGTCCATGTCGCCGCCCGCGCCGCCGAAAGCGGCCTTGGCCGCGTCGTCGTGGCGACCGATACCGAGGCCGTCGCCGACGTGGTGCGCAAGGCCGGCTTCGAGGCGGTGATGACGCGCGCCGACCACCAGTCCGGCTCCGACCGCATCCACGAGGCGCTCGTGCTGCTCGATCCACGCAAGCGCGTCGAGGTCGTCGTCAACGTCCAGGGCGACCTGCCGACGATCGATCCGGCGACGATCGCCGCCGCCATCCCGCCGCTGGAAGACGCCGCCGTCGACATCGCCACGCTCGGCGCGGTGATCTCCCGCGACGACGAGCGCGACAACCCGAACGTGGTCAAGATCGTCGGCGCGTCGCTGTCCGCCTCGCGGCTGCGCGCGCTCTATTTCACCCGCGCCACGGCGCCCTGGGGCGAAGGGCCGCTCTATCATCACATCGGCCTCTATGCGTACCGTCGCGCAGCCCTCGAGCGTTTCGTCGCGCTGCCGCCGTCGATGCTGGAGGTCCGCGAGCGCCTCGAGCAGCTCAGGGCGCTGGAAGCCGGCATGCGCATCGACGCCGAGATCGTCGACACCGTGCCGCTCGGCGTCGACACGGCCCACGACCTCGAGCGCGCCCGCGCCATGCTCTCAGCCTGAACAGGATACCGACATGCCGCCGAAGACCAACCGGATCTCATTCCAGGGCGAGCCCGGGGCCAACTCCGACACCGCCTGCCGCAACATGTTCCCGTCGATGGAACCGCTGCCCTGCCCGACCTTCGAGGACGCGTTCAACGCGGTCGAGACCGGCAAGGCCGACCTCGCCATGATCCCGATCGAGAACACCATCGCCGGCCGCGTCGCCGACATCCACCATCTCCTGCCGGAATCGAAGCTGCACATCATCGGCGAGTATTTCCTGCCGATCCATTTCCACCTGATGGTGCTGCCCGGCGTGAAGCGCGAGGAGATCCGCACGGTCCACAGCCACATCCACGCGCTCGGCCAGTGCCGCAAATACATCCGCAAGAACGGCTGGAAGCCGATGGTCGCGGGAGACACCGCCGGCGCGGCCAAACTCGTGTCGGAAGAGAAGGTGCGCTCGATGGCGGCGCTGGCGCCGAAGCTCGCTGCCGAGCTCTACGGCCTCGACATCCTCGAGGAGAACGTCGAGGACACCGACACCAACGTCACCCGCTTCGTCGTGCTGACCAGGTCGAAGCACTGGGTCGAGCGGCCCTCGGAAGAGGCGAAGATGATGACCACCTTCATCTTCCGCGTGCGCAACGTGCCGGCCGCGCTCTACAAGGCGATGGGCGGCTTCGCCACCAACGGCGTCAACATGACCAAGCTGGAGAGCTACCAGCTCGGCGCCTTCACCGCGACGCTGTTCTACGCCGACATCGAGGGCCACCCCGACGATCCGGGCGTCAGCAACGCGCTGGAGGAACTGCGCTTCTTCTCGAAGGAGGTGCGCATTCTCGGCGTCTACCCGAGAAGCCCGTCGCGCGAGGAGTGGAAGGTCGCGGACTGACGGGGACTGCGACGCTTCGTCGTCGACGCGCCGGTAGTTGCGGGGTAGCGAATCGCGGGTGACGTGAATGGGCGAAATCCTGGATCTTGCGGGACAGAATCTGATCTCGCCGGTCATTTTGAGTTTCGTACTCGGCTTGGCCGCGGCCTTCTTCCGGTCGGACCTGAGTTTCCCCGAAGCGATCGCGAAGGGGATGTCGCTCTACCTTCTGTTCGCGATCGGCTTCAAGGGCGGCGCCGGAATTGCGGCCCACGGGGTTGATGCGCGCCTCGTTTCGGCGCTGGTGGCCGGCGTGGTGCTGTCCCTCTCGCTACCGCTGCTCGCCTTCGCACTGCTGCGGTCGATGACCAAAGCGTCCGTGACCGATGCGGCCGCGGTCGCTGCGCACTACGGATCGATTTCCATCGTTACGTTCGTCGCGGCATCCTCGCTTCTGGCGGGACAGGGGATCGCCGCGGAAGGCTACATGGTCGCCGTCGCCGCAGCGATGGAGGCTCCGGCGATCGCGTCGGCCCTGTGGCTCGTGGCCTGGCGCGGCGGCGGTGGCGAACGTTTGAACGCCGAACTGTTGCGCGAGATCATGCTCAACGGTTCGATCGTTCTCCTCGTCGGCTCGTTCCTCATCGGCTGGATCACCGGGGACGACGGGCTGAAGCAGATCGAGAGCTTCATCGTCTCGCCGTTCAAGGGAGTCCTCTGCCTGTTCCTGCTCGACATGGGCCTGGTCGCGGGGCGCGGCCTGCGTTCCGGCCACGCCGCGCTGTCCGGCGGTGCGATACTGTTCGCGTTGATCATGCCGCCACTGGGCGCATGCGCAGGACTCTTGGCCGCGCTGCTGCTCGGCTTGTCCCTTGGCGGGACTGTGCTGTTGATGGTTCTCGCGGCCTCCGCCTCGTACATCGCGGTGCCCGCCGCCATGCGCGTCGCGCTTCCGGCGGCGAATCCCACGCTGTCCCTGTCGCTGTCGCTGGGAGTGACCTTTCCGTTCAACCTGATCGTCGGCATTCCGCTTTATCTGGCTGTTGCCGCCGCCTTCGTCGCCGCATGAGGAGCCATCCGATGCAAATGCACCAGGCGAAGCGAGTGGAGATCATCATCGAGGCGATGATGGAAAGACGCCTGACCGAGGCCCTCTCGGCGGCCGGCGTGACCGGCTACACGGTCCTGCCGGTCAGCGGCGGCTCGGGCAGGTCGGGCGAGTGGACCCGCGAGGGGCAGGTCGGCCGGGCCGGCGGCATGGTGGCCGTCATCTGCCTGGTGCGGCCCGAACGGCTCGATCCTCTGCTCGAGGCCGCCTTCGCCGTCGTGGAGCGCCACATCGGCGTCGTCAGCGTGACCGACGCGCAGGTGATTCGGGCGGAGCGGTTCTAGGGCGCGTCTCGGTCCGGGCGACCGCCTTTCGGTCGCGCGGCGAAGACCGCCGACCGGAATGGCCGGACAGGGCGGTGGAGCCGCCTTGCCACACAAGAAAATTCGCGTGTGGCAGGCCCGGTCCTACCCCTCGCTCTCCGCCCACGCCCTGATCAAATGATGCGCGATCGCCGTCCTCGGCGGCACGAACACGCCGGCGGACTTGTCGCCCGAAAGGATGGCGCGCACCTCGCCGCGGCTGAACCAGCGGCAGTCCTCCAGTTCGCGGCTGTCGAAGCGGATATCGTCGTTCAGCGCCTCGCCGTAGCAGCCGATCATCAGCGAATAGGGGAACGGCCAGGGCTGGCTGGCATGGTAGGCGACCCGGCCGAGCCGGATGCCGGCTTCCTCCAGCGTCTCGCGGCGCACCGCGTTCTCGATCGTCTCGCCGGGCTCGATGAAGCCGGCCAGCGCCGAATACATGCCCGGCGGGAAGTGCGGGCTGCGGCCGAGCAGGCAGCGCTCGCCGCGCACGGCGAGCATGATGGCCACCGGGTCGGTGCGCGGGAAGTGTTCGGCGTTGCAGCCGGTGCACTGCCGCTTGTAGCCGCCCGAGCGGATCTCGGTCGCGGCGCCGCATCTGCCGCAGAAGCGGTGGGTGGCATGCCATGCGAGCAGCGCGCCGCCCTGCGCCAGCGCACCCGAAGCTTCCGGGTCGAGCAGGCCCTGCGTCGTCACCGAACGGTAGTCGATCGCCTTGACGCCTTCGGGCAGCGCCTCGGGCTCGAGCCCCGCCGGCGCGGCGACCACCGGCCCGGCCGGCGTCCAGCCGAGCAGCACCGCCTCGTCGAGCTTCGCCGAAAGCGCCGCGCTTTCCGCGACCGAGAAGTAGGGGTCGAAGCCGTCGGCGCCCGTCTTGAGATGGATCCGCCCGCCGCGAAACAGCATCAGCCGGGTCGAGGCATCGGCCAGCGCCTCGCGCGCCGAATCGTCGCTGCGCTCCTCGGAGCGGCGGTCGATCGTGTTACCGGCGTAGCCGACGAACTGGCTGGGTTCGCGCGGCGGCGCGTCGAAGAACGGGAAGGTCATGCAAGCCTCTTGGTGGTGAATGTCCGATCGGTCAAAGGGCAGCGTGCAGCCGCTCGACGAACTGGTGCAGGTCCTCGCGCCGGTAGGGCTCGCGCACCCCGTGTCCCCACACGGGCCCCGGCCAGCCGGGGTCGCCCTCGTTGCGCGCCACCACATGGACGTGGAGCTGGCGGACCCGGTTGCCGAGCGCCCCGCTGTTGATTTTGCTGCAGCCGGTCAGCGTCTTCAGCGCCTGCGCCACGAGGTTGGTCTCGAAGGTCAGCATCGCCTGGTCGAGCGGCGTGAGGTCATGGATCTCCTCCACGCCCGGCCGCCGCGGCACGAGCATGAGCCACGGCCAGCGCCGGTCGTTCATCAGCCTGAGTTCGCACAGGCCGAGCCAGATCACCGGCTCGCTGTCGGCCTCGAGCCGGCCATCGAGCGCGAAACCGCTCGTCCTTACCGGCAGCATGGACGCTCCCTCTTCTGTTGTCGGCGTTTTCCGTGACGCTAGGCCGAGCGCCGCGGGCCTGCAAGGCCTGTCGCGGATGTCGGCGAAGGTCGTTTGCGCTGCCGCCGTTCCGCTCTTGCATTTCCGGTCGGGATTGCCGATATCAGCCGCGGGAGGTTGGTGGTGGACGCTCCACTCGCCAACCGGGTCAGGTCCGGAAGGAAGCAGCCCTAACGAGCCCGGAACGGGTCATTGTTCCAGCCTCCCGCCTCTTCGCCCTCCGTCCCTTCCGCTCGCCGGCTCGTTGACGGCGCGTCACGGCGCAGGCGAAACTCGCGCTGGAGCCGGACGCGATGTCCGGGCGCAGGCAAGAAGGCAGGCTGATGAGCGAATCCGCACAGGCCGGACCACAGGCCGGACCGGGCAAGGCCGCCGCCTACCGCGTGCTGGCGCGCAAGTACCGCCCGGCCGACTTCAGCACGCTGATCGGCCAGGAGCCGATGGTGCGCACCCTGACCAACGCCTTCGCCACCGGCCGCATCGCCCAGGCCTGGATGCTGACCGGCGTCCGCGGCGTCGGCAAGACCACCACCGCCCGCATCCTCGCCCGTGCCCTGAACTACAAGACTGCCGAGATCGACCGGCCCTCCGTCGACCTCACGGTGCCCGGCGAGCACTGCAAGGCGATCATGGAAGGCCGCCACGTCGACGTCATCGAGATGGACGCGGCCTCGCACACCGGCATCGACGACATCCGCGAGATCATCGAGCAGGTGCGCTACGCGCCGGTCTCGGCGCGCTACAAGGTCTACATCATCGACGAGGTGCACATGCTCTCCACGCAGGCCTTCAACGGCCTGCTGAAGACGCTGGAGGAGCCGCCGCCGCACGTGAAGTTCATCTTCGCGACGACGGAGATCCGCAAGGTGCCGATCACCATCCTGTCGCGCTGCCAGCGCTTCGATCTCAGGCGCATCGATTCGGGCCTGCTCGTCGCGCACCTGAAGGACATCGCCGCAAGGGAGGAGATCCCGGTCGAGGACGAGGCGCTGGCCATGGTCGCCCGCGCCGCGGAAGGCTCGGCCCGCGACGCGCTGTCGATCTTCGACCAGGCCATCGCCCACGGCGCCGGCGCCGTCACGGCCGACGCTGTCCGCGGCATGCTCGGGCTCGGCGACAGGGCGCGCGTCATCGATCTCTTCGAGCAGCTGATGAAGGGCGAGGTCGCCGCGGCACTCACCGAGTTCCGTTCGCAATATGACGGCGGCGCCGACCCGGCGACCGTGCTCACCGATCTCGCCGAGTTCAACCATCTGGTGACGCGCCTGAAGTTCGTCCCCTCCGCGGCCGCCGATGCGTCGCTGACCGAGAGCGAGCGCGAGCGCGGCACAGCCTTCGCGGCGTCGCTGTCGGTGCGCGTGCTCTCCCGCGCCTGGCAGATGCTCCTGAAGGGCATCCCCGAGGTCCAGGGCTCGCACCGCCCGGTCAGCGCCGCCGAGATGGTGCTGATCCGCATCGCCCATGCCGCGACGCTGCCCACGCTCGACGAGGCGATCCGCCAGGTCGATGCGCTCGGCTCCGCCGCGCCCGAAGCCGGCCCGCGGCCGCCCGTGCGCAACGGCGGCGCCCCGGCGCCCGGCGGCAACGGCGTCTCCGCAGTCGCCCAGGCCCGCGTCTCCCCGCAGGGCGGCGGCGGCCAGGCCATGCGGCTGGTCGAGACCGATCCCCGGCCGCAGGCGGCCGAAGCCTCGCTCGCGCGTCCGGCGCAGCCGGAGGCCGCCCCCGAAACGCCCTCGGTTTCCGTCGCCTCGCTCGCCGACATCGCCGCGCTCGCCGAGCAGAACCGCGACATGGCCTTCAAGGTGCTGGTGCGCCGCTGCGTGCGCCTGGTGCGGCTGGAGCCCGGCCGGCTCGAGGTCAACCTGACCGGCGAGGCGCCGAAATCCCTGCTCGGCGACCTTTCCGCCAAGCTGAAGGCCTGGACCGGCCGCAACTGGATGGTGTCGCTGTCGCGCGAGGAAGGTGCGCCGACGCTTGCCGAGGCCGACGCCGCACGGCGCGAGACGGCGATGGTCGATGCGAAGAGCGACCCGGCAGTCGCCGCCATCCTGGCGAAGTTCCCCGGCGCGCGCATCATCGACGTGCGCATCCCAGACGTCGCCGAGGCGCCGGAAACCGAAACGGCGCCGCCGCCGGAACCGGCCGGCGAAGACGACGACCAACTCTGACAATCTGACTAGGAGGCGACGATGAAGGATCTTCTCGGCCTGATGGGCAAGGCCAAGGAAATGCAGGCGAAGTTCCAGGCCATGCAGGAGGACATCGCCATGATGGAGGCCACCGGCCAGGCCGGCGGCGGCATGGTCAAGGTGACCGTCACCGGCAAGTTCGAGATGAAGAAGCTCGACATCGACCCCTCCCTGTTCAAGGAGGACGACGTCGAGATCCTGGAAGACCTGATCGTCGCCGCGCACAACGACGCCAGGTCGAAGGTCGAGCAGGCCATGCAGGAAAAGACCCGTGAACTGACCGCCGGCCTGCCCATCCCGCCCGGCATGAAGCTGCCGTTCTGAGGGGGAGGCAGTCGGGAGTAGGCAGTCGGCAGTCGGGAAGAGCGAGTTCGGCGGGCAGGCCGTCGGGAGCTCTTTGCTGTTCGCTACTCTCCCACTTGCTGTTTCCGACTGCCGACTGCCTGTTCCCCATTCCCCGTTTCCCGCTCACCATCGCCCCATGAAACGAATCGCCGGCCCTGAAATCGAGCGCCTGATCCAGCTCCTCGCCAAGGTGCCGGGGCTGGGGCCGCGCTCGGCGCGCCGTGCCGCGCTGCACCTGATCAAGAAGAAGGAGCAGCTGCTGGCGCCTCTCGCCGACGCCATGGGCGAGGCGGTGGAGAAGGTGCGGGTCTGCTCGACCTGCGGCAACGTCGACACCATCGACCCCTGCACGATCTGCTCGGACCCGCGCCGCGATCCGTCCACGCTGATCGTCGTCGAGGACGTTTCCGACCTGTGGGCGCTGGAGCGCGCCGCAGCACTCAGCGCCCGCTATCACGTGCTCGGCGGCACGCTGTCGCCGCTCGACGGCGTCGGCCCCGACGATCTGAACATCAAGGGCCTCGTCTCGCGCGTCGCCGCGGGCGAGGTCCGCGAGGTCATCCTCGCCGTCAACGCCACCGTCGAGGGGCAGACCACCGCCCACTACATCACCGACCAGCTCTCCGGCCTCGGCGTCAAGGTGACGCGCCTCGCCCACGGCGTCCCCGTCGGCGGCGAACTCGACTATCTCGACGAGGGAACGCTCGCCGCGGCGCTCAAGTCGCGGACGGTTTTTTGACACGATTTGGAGGCATCGACGGGGCCATGGCTGTCACTCCACGTCGCCCCCCTCTGGCCTGCCGGCCATCTCCCCCACACGGGGTGGGATCAGCCGTGTCGACGGCTTTCGCCATTCTCCGACGTCTGCGAAAGGGCGGCGGTGCCGGCGCTGCCGATCTCCCCCCGTGTGGGGGAGATGGCCGGCAGGCCAGAGGGGGGCGACGTGGAGCGCCGATGGTCCCGTTCTTCTCGCTTCTGGCGGTGCTCCTCCTCGCCACCCCCGCTCCCGCCGCCGACGTCGACGCCCTGTTCCGCGCCTTTCTGGCGAAGGACCTCTGGCCCGAAGCCAAGGCCAAGGGCATTTCCCGCAAGACCTTCGACGCCGCCTTTTCCGGCGTCTCGCCCAACCTCAAGCTGCCCGACCTCGTCATGCCGGGCGCCGAGGCGAAGACGCCGAAGAAGCAGCACCAGGCCGAGTTCGGCTCGCCCGGTAACTACTTCGCCGAAAAGGTGATCGGAGCGGTGACGTCCGGCGGCCGCGCCCGCGCCGGCCGCCATGCCGACACGCTCGCCGCGGTGGAGAAGCGCTTCGGCGTGCCCGGCGAGGTGGTGCTCGCCATCTGGGGCCGCGAATCCGGCTTCGGTTCGGCGAAGATGCCCTATGACGCCTTCGAGGTGCTCGGCACCAAGGCCTTCATGGCGACGCGCAAGGACATGTTCCGCAAGGAGGTGCTGGCGGCGCTGGAAATCGTCGAGCGCGGTTTCGCCACGCGTGCGGCGATGAAGTCGTCCTGGGCCGGCGCGCTCGGCCAGCCGCAGTTCCTGCCGTCCTCCTTCCTCGACAATGCCGTCGACTTCGACGGCGACGGCCGCCGCGACATCTGGAACTCGGTGCCCGATTCGCTCGGTTCGATCGCCGCCTATCTCGTCGACCACGGTTGGGTGAAGGGCCGCGACTGGGGCTTCGAGGTCGTCGTCCCCGAGACCGTCTCCTGCGCCCTCGAGGGACCCGACCGCGGCCGCAGGATCTCCGATTGGGCGGCGATGGGCGTTTCCCGCGTCAACGGCAAGCCGTTCCCTGCGGCCGAAGCCGGCAAGGAGGGTTATCTGCTGATGCCCGCCGGCCGCAGCGGCCCCGCCTTCATCGTCACGCCCAATTTCTACGTGCTCAAGGAATACAACGAGAGCGACCTCTACGCGCTCTTCATCGGCCACGGCGCCGACCGCATAGCCTTTGGCGACAAGGTTTTTTCCGGCCGCTGGGGCAAGGTCGGCGGCCTCTACCGCTCCGACATCGCCGCGCTGCAGAAGGCGCTGGAGAAGAAGGGCTACGACGTCGGCGGCGCCGACGGCCTGCCCGGCTTCCGCACCCGCCGCTCGATCGGCGACTGGCAGGAGAAGGCCGGCCGCGCCGCCACCTGCTTCCCCGATGCCGAACTGGTCGGCGCGGTGCGCTGAGCCTAGGCGGCCTGCAGCAGCTGCGGATGCACGTCGGCGAGGATCTCGAAGGAGCGCCTGCGCGCCGTGTGGTCGTGGATCTGCGCGGTGACGATCAACTCGTCGGCGCCGGTGCGGCGGATGAACGCGTCGACCCCTTCCTTCACCGTCTTCGCCGAGCCGACCACGGCCGCCGAGAGCGCGTGTCCGAGCATCGCCCGCGGCACCGGGTCGAGCGCCGCCTCGAAACCTTCGATCGGCCGCGGCAGCTTGCCGGGGCGTCCCGAGCGCAGATTGACGAAGGCCTGCTGCAGCGACGAGAACAGGAACCGCGCCTCGGCGTCGGTCTCCGCCGCGAACACGTTCAGCCCGAGCATGACGTAGGGTTTCTCCAGCCGCTCCGACGGCCGGAAGTGCGAGCGGTAGACGTCGAGCGCGCTGTCGAGTTCGGCCGGCGCGAAATGCGAGGCGAATGCGTAGGGCAGGCCGAGCATCGCCGCCAGCTGGGCGCCGTAGGTGCTCGATCCGAGGATCCACACCTCCACCTCCTGTCCCTCGCCGGGCACGGCGCGCACCTTCTGTTCGGGCACCGCCGGCTCGAAATAGGCCATCAGTTCGACCACGTCGCGAGGAAAGCCGCTGCCGTCGGAGGAGAGCGTGCGGCGCAGCGCCTGCGCCGTCGCCGTGTCGGTCCCCGGAGCGCGGCCGATGCCGAGGTCGATGCGCCCGGGGTGCAGCGCCGCCAGCGTGCCGAACTGCTCGGCGATCACCAGAGGCGCGTGGTTGGGCAGCATGACGCCGCCGGCGCCGACGCGGATGCGCGACGTGCCGGCGGCCACATGGGCCATCACCACGGCGGTCGCCGCGCTGGCGATGCCGGGCATGTTGTGGTGTTCGGCCAGCCAGAAGCGGTTGTAGCCGAGGCGCTCGGCGTGGCGGGCGAGGTCGAGCGAGTGGGCGAGCGCCAGCGAGACGTCGCTGCCTTCGGGCACCGGCGCGAGATCGAGCACGGAAAGGAGGGTCATCGGCGGGGGGAGCTCCGAGAAGAGTGTCCGACGCATATAGTCGCGGCCAGGGTCGCGGCAAAGCCCATTCGGGGCGCGAAGACCGGACTCAAGGCCTGGACCGGCGCATTTCGACCGCTGGCCCCCAACTTTTCATGGCTGCCATGTCGAGTTGGTCCTTGATCTCTGACGTTCTGTAAGTATGTAAGCGTCGCGTAGTCCAAGCAGGAAATTGAATCGGCAGTGTATAGAGAACGCGACTTCCATGAACGCCGCAACGCGGCGACAGAGGCCAAGAAGGCCCTTCTCGACAAATTCAAGTCAAAGCCCCCGGCCGACGATCCCCTGGTCATCGCCCGGCAGGCCGAACGCAAGGCGATCCTCGAGGCCCGCACCATCCGCGAGGCCGAGAAGGAGCGCCTGAAGCAGGAGCGACTCGCCCGCGAGGCGAAGGAGCGTGCAGAGCGCGAGGCCGCGGAAGCGGCAGCCCGCCTTGCCGCGGAAGAGGCTGCCCACGAGGCCGCCCGTCTCCGCGAGCAGGAGGAAAACGAGCGCGTCGCCCGCTACCTCGCCGAGGAAGCCGAGCGCAAGGCCAAGCGAGACGCCCGTTACGCCGCCCGCAAGTCGCGCGTCGGCCGTACGCCTCCCGGCTTCAAGGGCTGAGATCGGTCTCGGCCGAAAACAACGGCGCCGCGAGCCATCGCGGCGCCTTTTTGGCGTTGCTGCGCCCGGCGAAGCGCATGCCGGTCGAGCCTATTTCTCCTTGATGCGGATCGCCTTCACCGGCGCGGCCTTGAGCACCGGCGCGGGCGGCGCCTTTTTGGAGTCCTTCTTCGGCTTGCGCGTTTCCTTCTTCGTCTTCATCTGACCTTTGGCCATGGCCTTGCTCCTGCTGCGTTTAGGGCGCGAGTGAAGCGCGCGGCAGGCCGGCGCGCAAGAGGCTGTTGCGGTCATGCACGCATTGCCGCGCCTTCGAGGCAACCTCGTGCGCCCGGCCTTGTTGGGAAGGCGCAATCGGAACACGGAGCACGGCGATGGCGGCACATGGCGGATCGAGGCGGGTGATCTACGCGGCACTGGCGGGCAACCTGCTGATCGCGTCCACCAAGTTCACCGCGGCCTTCTTCACCGGCAGCTCGGCAATGCTGTCGGAAGGCGTGCATTCGCTGGTCGATACGGGCAATGGCGGGTTGCTGCTCTACGGCCTGCGGCGCGCCGAGCGGCCGCCGGACCGGTCGCATCCTCTGGGCCACGGGCGCGAGCTCTACTTCTGGAGCTTCGTCGTCGCGCTGCTGGTGTTCGCGCTCGGGGCCGGCGTCTCCTTCTACGAAGGCGTCATGCATGTCCTCGATCCCGAGCCGATCGAGAACCCGCTCGTCAACTACGTGGTGCTGGGCCTGAGCATGGTGTTCGAAGGCGGCACCTGGTTCGTTGCCCTGAAGGAGTTCCGGCGCAGCAAGGGCACGCTCGGCTATTTCCAGGCGGTGCGGCGCAGCAAGGATCCCAGTGTCTTCACCGTCCTGTTCGAGGATTCCGCGGCGCTGCTCGGCCTGGTGATCGCTCTCGCCGGCGTCTCGTTGGCACACTTGCTCGACATGCCGGTGCTCGACGGCGTCGCCTCGCTCGGCATCGCGGCCGTGCTCGCCGCCACGGCCGGCTTCCTGGCGCGCGAGAGCAAGGGCCTTCTGATCGGCGAGGCGGCCTCGCCCGCGATGCAGTCCGCCATCCTCGCGGTGGCGCAGCGGGACCCCTCGGTGGAGAAGGCGAACGCCGTGTTAACCGTGCATCTCGGCCCGCGCGAGATCGTCGCCGGCATCAGCATCGCCTTCGAGGACCACATGACGGCTCCGGAGATCGAGGCCTGCGTCGAGCGGATCGAGGCGCGGCTGAAGGCGGAGGTGCCGGAGGTCACGGCCTTGTTCGTCAAGCCGCAGACCACGCCGCGCTGGCTCGAGGCGCCGGCCGCCGCCGTGGACAGGGCGCCGCCTGGGCCAGGTCCGCAACCCTCCCGGCGCTAGGGCCTGCCAACTCCGCCCGCCTTTCGCCGATATCCCGGGCGCGAGCGGGAGCGAGTCCGGTGCGGCGCCTAATCCTCGCCGTCGACGACCCGCAGCCGCAATTGTCCGGTCTTCGAATCCGCCGCGCGCGGCGCGCTCTCGCGACCGGCAGGGGCGGCAGGCGCGTCCGCGCCGGTCTCGCCGAACTCCAGCGCTTCGATCCTCTGGCCGCGCTTCGCCACCTTGCCCGACGAGAGGAGGATGTCGTCGATGTCGCGCGCCGCCTGGCCGAAATGCACCTGGAGCTTGCGCACCCGGTCGTCGAGCCGGGCGACATCCTCCATCAGCCGGATCACCTCGCCCTGGATCAGGTGCGCCTGCTCGCGCATGCGCGCGTCCTTGAGGATCGCCTGCACCACCTGGATCGACAGCATCAGCAGCGACGGCGACACGATCACCACGCGGACGCGGTGCGCGCGCTGGACGATCGCCTCGAAGTTCTCGTGAATCTCGGCGAAGATCGATTCCGACGGCACGAACAGGAAGGCGGTGTCCTGCGTCTCGCCGGCGATCAGGTATTTCTCCGCGATGTCGCGGATATGCACGTCCATGTCCCGGCGGAACAACTGCGCCGCCGCCTTGCGCGCCTCGCCGCTTTCGGCGGCGCGGATCGCGTTCCACGCTTCCAGCGGGAACTTCGCGTCGATGGCGAGAGACGGCGCGCCGTTCGGCATGCGCACCAGGCAGTCGGGCCGGCTGCCGTTGGACAGCGTCGCCTGGAACTCGTACGCTCCCGACGGCAGCCCGTCGGCGACGATCGCCTCCATGCGCGATTGGCCGAAGGCGCCGCGCGTCTGCTTGTTCGACAGGATCGCCTGCAACTGGACGACTTCGCCCGCCAGTGCCTGGATGTTGCCCTGCGCCGTGTCGATGACGGCCAGCCGCTCCTGCAGCTTCGCCAGGTTCTCGTGGGTCGAACGCGTCTGCTCGGTCATGGTCTGGCCGAGACGTCCGGTCATCGCGTCGAGGCGCTGGCCGAGCGACTGCGTCAGTTCGGCCTGGCGGGCGCCGAACACTTCCGCGATCGTGCCCATGCGTCCCTGCATCTCGGCCTGCGCCTGGAGCAGCGCGGCCATGCGCTGGTCTGTCTCGCGCGCGCGCTCGGCGACGTCCGCCGCGGCAAGCGCGCGTGCCCTGGCCGAGCGCCACAGCGCGATCGCGAGCCCGGCGAGCAGGGCGATGACGGCGATGCCGAGGCCGGCGAGGGCCGCGCCCAGCGTCACCGTCGTCGCGCCGAGTTGCGCGACCGGTTCGGAGAGAAGGGCCTGGAGATCGTTCATCGCGGCACTCTAGACGATTCGTCGGCTCTCGACAGATCAAAACGGGAACATGATGCGGCGGGACCCGTTGACGCTCCCGCGGCGACGTCTTAGGTGAGGAAAATGACCGTCAGACCGCTCATCATCCTGCCCGATCCCGTCCTGCGCCAGGTTTCCAGGCCCGTCGAACAGGTCGACGCCCGCCTGCGCAAGTTCGCCTCGGACATGCTCGACACGATGTACGACGCACCCGGCATCGGCCTGGCCGCGATCCAGGTCGGCGAGCCGATCCGGCTCCTCGTCATCGACCTCGCCAAGGAGGGCGAGCCGCGCGCGCCCCAGGTCTTCATCAATCCCGAAATCGTCGCCGGTTCCGACGACCGCTCGGTCTACGAGGAAGGCTGCCTGTCCATCCCCGACTATTACGCCGAGGTCGAGCGCCCGGCGGCGGTGACGGTGACCTATCTCGATATCGACGGCAAGCCGCGGGAGATGGCGGCCGACGGGCTGATGGCGACCTGCCTGCAGCACGAGATCGACCACCTGAACGGCGTTCTCTTCATCGACCACATCTCCAAGCTGAAGCGCGACATGGTGGTGAAGAAGTTCAGGAAGCTCGCCCGTGACAAGGCCCCGGCGCGGCTGGTGGGGTAGCACGCCAGCCTCTGGCGCCGCGACCGGCGGTTTGATATCATTGATATCAAGGAGGATCGCAAGATGGGCGATATGCTGATCCGCGGGATCGATCCGGAACTGAAGCGGCGCATCGAGGAGAGCGCGCGCCGTAACGGCCGCAGCCTCTCCGAGGAAGCCATCGCGGCGATGCAGAAGAGCTACGCCCTCCAGGACGCCCGCACCGACAAGGCAGGAAATCGGCTCCGGCAATTGGCCGGTGGTGCGTTCTTCACGCCGGAAGAGTTCGCCGCCGTCGAGGCCTCGCGACACGAGGCCGATCGCGCTCCTCCGGACCTGGGCTGAGCCGACGTGATCGTCCTCGACACGAACGTCGTCTCCGAGGCGTTCTCGCGGGGCGGCATCGATCCCAGAGTTCTGGGTTGGCTGAATGCTCAGGAGCCGGCGTCGCTGTTTCTTTCCACGATGGTGTTCGCCGAACTCTGGTACGGTGCGCATCTGGTCCGCGAGCCGGCCCGCCGCGAAGGACTTCTGCAGGCGATCGCGCGTGTCCGCGGCGAGTATGAGGGCCGCATCCTCGCATTCGGCGAGACTGCGGCCGAGTTCTACGGCCGCATCGCCGCGACGCGCCGGCTGGCCGGGCGGCCGATCGAGACCAAGGACGCCATGATCGCCGCGATCTGCATGGCGCACGACGCCACGCTCGCCACCCGCAACGTCCGCGACTTCGCCGGGCTTGACCTCGCGGTGGTAAACCCGTTTGAAGCGGGGGCCTGACCCGCCGGGTCGGGCGACACGCAAACCTGCTCGGGACAGAATGCCGCTGCGCATCGTCTTCATGGGAACGCCCGACTTCTCGGTCGCCACGCTGCGCGCGCTGGCCGCGGCCGGCCACGACATCGTCGCCGTCTATTCGCAGCCGCCGCGCCCGGCCGGCCGCCGCGGGCTCGAACTGACCCCGTCGCCGGTGCAGCGCGAAGCCGAGCGCCTGGGCCTAGAGGTGCGCACGCCGGTGTCGCTGAAGGGCGAGGCCGAGCAGGCCGCGTTCCGCGCGCTTCGTGCCGACGTCGCGGTCGTCGTCGCCTACGGCCTGCTGCTGCCGCTCGCCATCCTCGAAGGCACCCGGCTCGGCTGCTACAACGGCCACGCCTCGCTCCTGCCGCGCTGGCGCGGTGCCGCACCTATCCAGCGTGCGATCATGGCCGGCGATGCCGAGACCGGCATGATGATCATGAAGATGGACGCCGGCCTCGACACCGGCCCCGTCGCGCTCGCCGAGCGCGTGCCGATCGGCCCCACGACGACGGCCGGCGAACTCCACGACCGGCTGATGCAGGTCGGCGCCCGTCTCATGGTCGATGCCATGGCGCGGCTGGAGGCCGGCGAGCTGCCGCTCGTGGCGCAGCCGCAGGAAGGCGTCACCTACGCCCGCAAGATCGACAAGGCCGAGACCCGCATCGACTGGACGCGTCCGGCCCCCGAGGTCTGTGCCGCGATCCGCGGCCTCTCGCCCCATCCCGGCGCCTGGTGCGAGGTCGCCGTCGCCGGGCGGCCGGAGCGGCTGAAGGTGCTGCGCTGCGTCGTCGCCGAGGGCGCCGGCGCGCCCGGAACCGTGCTTGCCGACGACGTGACGGTGGCCTGCGGCGAGGGCGCCGTGCGCCTGGTCGAGGTGCAGCGCGCCGGCGGCCGGCCGAGCGCGGCCGTCGATTTCCTGCGCGGCACCAGGATCGCCGTCGGCGAGAGATTGTCGTGACCGCCCGGCTGCTCCGCGTCCCGATGTTGGAAGGCTGCTAGCCGATGCCGCGCTACCGCCTCGACATCGAGTACGACGGAACCGCCTACGCCGGCTGGCAGCGCCAGGCCGGGCAGCATTCCGTGCAGGCGGCGATCGAGCAGGCGACCCTCGCCTTCTGCGGCG
>CALFXR010000172.1 GCA_937958475.1 uncultured Mesorhizobium sp.
AGGGAGCGCTGGGCGGGCGGCATCGACGCGGTGGGCAGCCACACGCTGGCCAACGTCCTGTCGATGACCTCCTATGGCGGCGCGGTGGCGGCCTGCGGGCTGGCCGGCGGCATGGACCTGCCGACCAGCGTGGCGCCGTTCATCCTGCGCGGCGTGTCGCTCCTCGGCATCGATTCGGTGATGGCGCCGAAGGCGCTGCGCCTCGAGGCCTGGCGGCGCATCGCCACGGAACTCGACCACCAGAAGCTCGCCCGCCTGTCGACGACGATCGGCTTCGACGACATCCTCCAGGCCGGCCGCGACATCGTCGAGGGCAAGATCCGCGGACGCGTGGTCGTGGAGATGTAAGGCTCCGCGGGGCCGTACGAAGCCCGTTCCGCGTTCATCCGGCGGCAAAACACAACCTGCGGGCGCGGCCGGTAAAATTCTAACGTTCCGCCAAAAGCTTCCCTAATCGTTGGCCGGTAACGATCGCCGCGCAATGGTGGATTCCGCGCGGACAGGAAGACCGACGATCGCGACCGCCCCCTCCGGGGCGCCGCCGACGGCCGCACATCCGCGGGTCGACATCGGCAAGGCGCCGCCGCTGGCGCCGGACTTTCCGCACAGCCCGTCGAAGACCTGGCGCATCGGGCAGAGGGTGGGCGTGCTCGTGCTCGCCGGCGTCGCCTACGTGACCGGCGCGCCGGCCTTCCTCTGGGTGGCGCTGCTCCTGTTCGGTCTCGCCGGGCTCGTGCTGCTCTGGCGCGGCCTCGCGACCGAGGAGGAACTGACCGCCGCCGTCGACGAGACCACGACGCGCAGCCGCGCCGAGCTGGAGACGCTCGCCGACCGCATGTGGGAGCTGCAGGAAAGCGAGGAGCGCTTCCGCGGCCTGATCGACGCGCTGGGCGACCTGGTGGTGCATCGCGACCGCGAGGGTCGTATCGTCCACGTCAACCAGGTCTTCGCCGACCTGCTCGGGCAAGACGCTGAAGCGCTCACCGGGCGCACCCTCACCGAACTGGGCATCAATGTCGGCATCGTGCCCGATGCCGCCTTCTCCGACGGCGAGTGCCTGAGTTCGACCGACGTCGAGATCCATTCCTCAAAGGGCGCGCGCTGGTATTCGTGGATCGAGCTGTCCGTGCGCGACAAGACGAGCGACGCCGTCTCGCATCGCGCGATCGCCCGCGACATCACGGCACGCAAGCGCGCCGAGACGGCGCTGATCAACGCCCGGGAGCGGGCCGAGCACGCCAGCCAGGCGAAATCGCGCTTCCTCGCCACGGTGAGCCACGAGATCCGCACGCCGATGAACGGTATCATCGGCATGGGAACGCTGCTGGCGGAGACCGAACTGACGCCGGAGCAACAGACCTATGTCGGCGCGATCTCGACATCGGCGGGATCGCTGCTGGCGCTGATCGAGGACCTACTCGACTATTCCAAGATCGAAGCCGGGCGATTCGAACCCGAGCCGCAGCCGGTGTCGCCGCGCGAACTGGCCGAAAGCGTCGTCGAACTGCTCGCCGCCAGGGCCCACGCCAAGAACATCGGCATCGCCAGCTTCGTCGCCCCCGACGTTCCCACGGTGATCAGCGCCGACCCGGGGCGGCTGCGCCAGGTGCTGCTCAACCTGGTCGGCAACGCGGTGAAATTCACCGAGTGCGGCGGCGTGACCGTGTCGGTGACGACCGACGGCCAGTCGCCGGCCGGGACGATCCGCTTCGCCGTGGCCGACACCGGGCCGGGGCTCCGGCGCGAGGACATGACGCGTATCTTCGAGGAGTTCGAACAGGTCGACGGCACCTCGACGCGCAACCATGGCGGGGCCGGGCTCGGGCTGGCGATCTCGCGCAAGATCGTCGAATCGATGGGCGGTTCGATCGACGTCAGGAGCACACTGGGCGAAGGATCCGAGTTCTTTGCCGACCTGCCGGTGGTCGATGCCCGTCCGCCGGTGCCCGCCCCCGCCCCCGCATTGATCGACCGCACCGTCACGATCGTTTCGGGACAGCCCGTCGAAGCAGAAGCGATCGCCCGCACGATCCGGGCCAACGGCGGCACGGCCACGATCGTCGCCACGATCGACGACGCGGTGGCGCTGGGAGGACCGAGCGATGCCGTGCTGATCGACGCCGCGATCGAGAAGCACGGGCCGAGCCAGCTCGAGCGGCTACGCCGGCACGGTTACCGCAGCGCCGACGCCGTGACCCTGATCGCACCGACCGAGAGGCGCCGCGTGGGCGAGTTCCGCGACGCCGGCTATGCCAATTTCCTCGTCCGGCCGGTGCGGGGGGAAACGCTGATGCGTGTCCTGACGCATCGTCCGGGACAGCCGGCCAAGCCGCCGGCGACCTTGGAAACGTTGAAGACGGCGCCGCGGGCCCCGCGCGGTTCGGCGGCGCGCGCGCTGACGATCCTGGTGGCCGAAGACAACGAGATCAACGCCATGCTGGTGCGCGCCGCCCTGACCAAGGCGGGCCACCGGGTCGATGTCGTCGGCAACGGCAAGGCGGCCGTCGAGGCGATGACGGCGAAGGGCAAGGCACGGCGCTACGACATCGTGCTGATGGACCTGCACATGCCCGTGATGGATGGGCTGGATGCCATCGCGGCAATCCGCCGCGACGAGCAGCGGCGCAAGGCCGCAGCCGTGCCGATTCTGGTGCTGTCGGCCGACAGCCAGGAGCAGACCAGGCATATCGTGCTTGTCCACGGCGCCAGCGGCTTCGTCACCAAGCCGCTCGACCCGCAGAACCTGGTCCGTACCGTGGAAGAGCAAGCCGCGGCCTGACCCTCGACCTTCCCTGTCGGTAGCCGTCGAACTATTGCCGGAACCGTCGGATCAAGGTACTGTCACAATCCTGTTGCACTCCCAACTTATCCCCGCGCCAAGAGGGATGGCTCGAAGGAGAATCACCCCGTGCACACAGCCATCGCGGAGAAAGAAAACCGCAACAGCGGCGAAGCGGTGGCATTCGGACGGCGATTCGATGCCATCGACACCGGCGCTGCACTCGGCAGAATCGGCTCGCTGGAAGTGAGGCTGGCGCGCGACCCGGTCGAGGTCGCCGCGGCGCAAGAAATCCGCTTCCGCGTCTTCTACGAGGAACTGGGCGCCCGGCAGGACCTGGCGACCTGCCTCGACCCGCGCGACGCCGACCGCTTCGACGCCTTCTGCGACCATCTTCTCGTCGTCGACACGGCGCTTGCCGGACCGGACGAGAAGCGCATCGTCGGCACCTACCGCCTGCTCAGGCAGGAGACCGCGGAGATGACCGGCGGCTTCTACTCCGAGGACGAATTCGAACTCGACCGCCTGGTGGCGCGCCATCCGGGGCTGAACTTCCTTGAGCTCGGCCGCTCCTGCGTGCTGCCGGCCTACCGCTCGAAGCGCACCATCGAGGTGCTGTGGCAGGGCATCTGGGCCTACATCAACCACTATTCGATCGGCGTCATGACCGGCTGCGCCTCGTTCCACGGGACGGTGCCGGCGGCGCATGCGGAAGCGCTGTCCTATCTCGCGCAGAACTTCCGCGCGGAGGCGCCGTGGGACGTGCGCGCCGTGCCGAGCCGCTATCACACGATGGACCTGATGCCGCCCGAGGGGATCACGCCGCGTTCGGCCGTCGCCGCCATGCCGCCGCTGATCAAGGGCTACCTGCGTCTCGGCGCCAGGATCGGCGACGGCTGCGTCGTCGACCGCGATTTCGGCACGACGGACGTCTTCATCGTCATGCCGATCGCCTCGATCGGCGCGCGCTACATCAACTATTACGCCTCGGAAGCCGAGCGCTTCATCGCCTAAGGCGCGTCG
>CALFXR010000173.1 GCA_937958475.1 uncultured Mesorhizobium sp.
GAATTGCCGACATGGGGGGCGTGGACGGGCGGGGCGATGCGACCGTGCGCCCGAGGAGAGTTGCGGCGAGGCGACGGGAAGCGCCGGAAGTCGGTCGTCCGCCTGGAAACATGGACCTGCCGAAGGCGGGCGCTGAATTGGCTCTGCTGAGCTTCGCAGCAGACCCACGCCAGCGGAACCTCGAACGCACCCCGGGCTTCTCGCATGCCGAGCATTGCCGCACGCCGGTACTCGTCCGCCATCCGGCGAACGCGCCGAAACGACGGGAGAAACGCCAACGGGAGTTTGAGGCTGGCTGGAAATCTGCGCTAAGACAGAACGGTTGGGGAGTCGGGTATGAGTGGGCGTCCGGTGCGGATCACGGTCTACAGGCCTGCGGCAGTGGGGCTGTCCCAGTTCGGACTCGCGCGCCCCCTGCCGGCTGGCCTCGGTGATCGTGCCGACCAGGCCCGGGATCGGTTCGATTCCGAGACGATGTTCTTCGACGTGTTCCGCTCGGCTTCGGGCGACGGGGTCATCTGCCTCGGGCCGCCCCTCGAGGGGTGCATTCCGGGTGGCATCGCGCCGCGCGTCTCGGACCGGCGCGATGCGCTTGCGCAGAATCTCCAGCCATCGCGAATCCCCGAACAGCATACGTGGCGGCTGACCGTCTCCACGCCGAACGACGATCGCGACACGCTTCAGCTCGACGTGGCGGGCAAAGCGGCAGACATCGCCGTCCGAAAATCCCATGCGCACGTGCTCGCCGGTTGCAGGGTCCTGCTCACGCTCTGCAAGGACTATCCGTTGCGGTGGATCGTCGACTGGGCGACCTTCCACGTCAGGCTGCACGGCGCCGATGCCGTGCTTCTCTACGACAACGGTTCCACGAGCTACACGCTCGACGATCTGGCCGCGTCGCTGGGTGAAATCGCCGGATTGCGCGAGGTCGTCGTCGTCGATTGGCCGTTTCGCTACGGCGTCGATGGTCAGTCGGGCGAGCATGCGCTCGACAATTTCTGCCAGACCGGTGCGCTGGACCACGCACGGCGCTGCTTCTGTGCCAATTCGGAGTCCGTGCTCAGCCTCGACGTCGACGAGCTGCTTCCGACAAGCGACCAGTCGATCTTCAGGCGGGTTGAGGCGAGTTCCCACGCCGTCATGCCGTTTTTCGGCATCTGGACGGAAGCGTCAGGCGTCGAACGCCCCGAAGACCTCGGCCGGATACGCCACCGCGACTGCAACCTTGCATGGCAGTCCCAGCTGAAAGCCCTCTCCCAGGGCAGGGCGGACGGGCTTTGCAGGACGAAGTGGGTCGCCGTTCCGGCCCGTTGCGGGGCTGACGTGGAGTGGGGTGTCCATGATGTCTATCCCGCGACACCGCAGGCCCACGAGAACCAGCGGCAATGGCGGTCGGTCGATCGTTCCGTCGCCTACAGGCACTGCCGGCAGATCAATACCGGCTGGAAGTCCGACCGCTGGAGGAGCAGCGTGAGTTCAGACCAGGTCTGTACTCCGGATCCCGAAATCGCGGCGGCGTTCATGCGGGTCTTCGGAGGGGACGTGCGGGAAAAGGCGGTCTCCGGACTTTCGAAGAACGGCAGGCGCGATCTGGACCTTGTGGACGCACTGGCAACCGCGGAGGAGGAGCGTCGGGTATTCCTGGCGCTCTGCCTGGAATACGACCGCATGCTGGCGGACCTGACGATATCGCGGTCCTGGCGGGTGAGTCGGCTCCTGTCGGCCGCCTGGACCAGGCTGCCGGCCCCGGTGCAGCGGGCGGCGCTTGCGACCGGCCGCCGGCTTTGGTGGAGCCCGTTGCTGTCGCCCTTCCGGGCCGCAGCCATGGACGCGCATGAAGTCGACGGTCTGCGCGAACAGCTCTTTTCCCGTCTCATACCCGGCGTCGCCACAACCGACATGTGGACGGGCGACAATCCAAAGGTATCGGTCGTGTCTTCGCTCTTCCGCAGCCGTGACTCCGTCGAGCCGTTCCTGAGCGCACTGAGCGGTCAGGACTATGGCGGGGAGATCGAGGTGATCCTGGTGGACGACAAGTCACCCGACATGTCCGGGGACCTCGCCGAGCGGATCGCATCGACCGCGGCCGGCAGACTGTCGGCGAAGGTGGTCCGCAATGCGGAGAACCTGGGCAACTGCGGGTCTCGCAATCGCGGCATCGATCTCGCCGCCGGCGACTACGTGATCGTGATCGATCCGGACTGCATCGTGAACCCGCGCTTCGTGCGGGCGCATGTCCACCAGCACCTCAAGGGTTTCGACGTCGTACTGGGCCCGATGGGGATCGAGAGTGGCGGTGCCGCCGCGCAGGATATCGTGAAGACCCTCGACGGCCTCGGCCCGGTGGCGATCGCGCCCCGCATGCGGCTTCAGGACCGGTCCAGCCCCGCCAGCGGCGTCAATTGCGTCACGCGGAACTTCTCGATCTCGCGTGAGATGCTGGACCGGTTCGGGCGTCCGCTGTTCGACGAGCGCTATGCCTATCGAAACACCAAGGACACGGGATTCGGCTGGGAGGACGTGGAGATGGGCGCTTCCCTCAGGCAGGCCGGCGCCAAGGTCGCGTTCTCGTGGGACGCGTTCAGCGTTCACATGTCGCACGGCTCCGCCGTCGACGAACAGATCAGGGCGCGCGGCTCGGCGAAGAACTTCCTGCGTCTGATCGAGGAGCATCCGCAGCTCGTCAGCGAAGCCCCTGAATGGGCGGAGACGACCGCGGCTCGAATCGCAAGATGGCAAAGCAGGTTCGAGCAGCCGGATCGCCGCCTTTCCGGCGTTGCCGGCTCCGCACAGGCGAACGCATCGGCGGACCAGAGCGCGGACATCGTGGTCTACAGCGCGATTGCCGGCGGCTATGACCGGATTCGAACGCCGCGGGGGGGGATTGCGGCGCGCCACGTGCTGTTCACGGATGAGGCGGGCCCGGCGCCGGGCTGGGAAACCAGGCGTTTCGACATGGTCAGGGCGGATGCCGTCAGGACCGCAAAGGCGCCGAAGGTGCTGGCCCATCGATATGCCGGCGACGGCGAGTGGAGCGTGTGGATCGACGGCAACGTCGAACTGATCGCGCCTGCGCGAAGCCTGATAGCCGAAGTCGAGCGGTCGGGCTGCTCGATCGGCCTCTTCCGCCATCCGGAGAGGTACTGCGCGTATGCCGAGGGGGCGGCCTGCATCAAGCGCGGAAAGGACGCGGCCGAGCGCATCGCCGAGCAACTCGCCCGCTACGAAGCCGAGGGATTTCCACGCCGATACGGGCTGGCCGAATGCAACGTGATCGTGCGGCGCCACAATGACCCTGCGGTCAAGCAGGCGATGGAGATCTGGTGGGAGGAGATCGAGAAGGGCAGCAGGCGAGACCAGATCAGCTTCAACTACGCGCTGTGGCGCGCGGGCCTGGCCTATCATGAACTCGGCAACGGGCTCGTCGACGTCCGCTCGGACCGGCGCTTCGTCTATCATCTGCATGGCTGAACGGCCGGCTGCGCGAGTGGTGTCGGCATGCCGGGAAAGCGACCGCGCTTTCGATCAGGCGCCGCTGCGGTGACCTGCCGTTCCCTTCGCGACCGCCATCTCCACTTGCTCGCCCTTCCCCCTACCGCCGTGCCGTCCAGTCGACTCCCGGCACGATGTTGCCGACGATCGCATAGAGCATCAGCAGGGCCGGCACGGCGATGAAGCCGCCGAGCGGACCCCAGATCCACAGCCAGAAGGCGAGCGCGATCAAAACGATGAACGGGTTCATCGTCAGCGTCCGTCCGATCACGGTCGGCGTCACGAACTGCGCCTCGATCAGGTTGATGGCGAGATAGGCGAGCGCCGGCACCAGGCTGGCGCCGAGGCCGTCGAACGTCGCCAGGCCGACGGCGAACAGGATCGCCGCCATGATCGCCGGGCCGACATAGATGACATAATTGAGCAGTCCGGCGAGTACGCCCCACAGCAGCGGCGATTCGACGCCGATCAGCCACATCGCCAGCGCCACGGCGGCGCCCAGCCCGACATTGATCATGGTGATCGACAGGAGGTAGGTCGAGACCATGCGCTCGACGTCGCGGAAGACATGGGCGACCCGCCAGCGCAGGCGGCGCGTGGCGCACAGGCCGAGCACGGCGGCGCGCGTCTGGTGGCGCGTGGCGACGAAGAAGTAGAGGCCGGCGAGGAACAGCAGCACCTGGCCGACCAGCGTCGGCGCGGTCACCGCGAGGCTCTCCACGGCCGAGCCGTCCTCGACCGCGACCGCCAGCCCGGTCTCCCCGGTCAGCTCGCGCAGCCCGTCGCGCAGGCCCTTCAGCGCCGCCAGCGGCTCGCGCAGCTCGAGCAGGCGCCGTTGCAGCTGGCGCCAGATCTCCGGGCCGCGCTCCAGCCAGAACGACAGCGGCGCCGCCACCGCGGCGGCGACGAGGGCGAGGAGCACCAGGAACACCAGCACGACGATGAGCGCGGAAAGGCCGGGCGGGACGCGCCGCCGCTCGAGGAACACGGCGACCGGGCCGAGCATCAGGCCGATCACCACCGACAGCGCCAGCGGCGCCAGCAGCACGCTGCCGGCGTCCAGCGCGAAGACGAACGCCACCAGTCCGCCCACGACCATGGCGACCTGGGCCGAATGGACGAGCAGCAGTTCGACGCCTGTCTTGGGGGGAAGCCGGACGATCGGCGGCTTCTTGACGTATTGCATGGCGCGAGAACGCGGAGTTCCCGCTACGGTTCCCGAGGCCCGCCGTCGCGCGGCGCGGCGCCGGCACCGGTACGGTCCTCGACCTCGACGCGCCGCGTCGGCAGCGCATAGGCGTGATGCTGGCGCAGGAAGGCCGAGATCCCCTCGCGGATCTCGCAGCGCAGGTCGAAGGCGCGGCCCGCCGTGCCGGCGCTCGCCAGGATGCGCACCTCCATCACCGTCTCGCGGAAGTCGGTGACCTGCACGGCGACGACGTCGCGGTCCCAGTTCTTCGAGGCGCGCACGATGCGCCCCGCCTCGGCGCGGATCAGGTCGATCGGCGCGGCGTAGTCGAGATAGATCATCACCGAGCCGATCAGCGTCGCTTCCTCGCGCGTCCAGTTCTGGAACGGCTGCTCGATGAAATAGGAGAGCGGCACGATCAGCCGGCGCCGGTCCCAGATGCGCACCACGACATAGGTCGAGGTAATCTCCTCGATGTTGCCCCACTCGCCCTCGACGATCACCGCGTCGTCGATGCGGATCGGCTGGGTGAGCGCCAGCTGGATGCCGGCGAACAGGTTCTTCAGCAGCGGCTGCAGGGCGAGGCCGACGACGATGCCGGCCGCCCCCGCCGAGGCGAGCAGGCTGACGCCGTACTGGCGCACGCCCTCGAAGGTCATCATCACCGCCGCCAAGGCGACGACAACGATCACCGTGTCGGCGATCCGGCGCAGGATGCGCATCTGCGTGACGTGCTTGCGCGCCAGCAGATTGTCGTCGACGTCGAGGCGGAAGCGGCGCAGATGCGCGCCCATCCAGATGTCGAGCAGCGTGCGCGCCGTCAGCGCGGCGAGCGCGATGAAGCCGAGCAGGAGGGCGTGCTGCAGGATCGAGGTCTCGCGGTCGGAAAGCGGCGCGACGCGTGCGGCCAGCGCCAGGGCGACGATGACCAGCGCCAGGCGGGTGGCGCCGCGCGATCGCGACAGCGCAGAACGCCAGAACACCGCGGCTTCGGGCAGGAACCGCAGTCCCTGCCGATGGGCGAAATCGTGGAGCGCCAGCGCGCCGGCGACCGCCAGGACGAAGATGATCGTGGTGATGAGCCAGTCGGGCGGCAAGCCAGGCCTCCTAGCGGGCAGTGCGCGTCATGGGCCCTTCGGGCCTCACGAGCCCTTGCGGTAGAGAGCCTCGGTCGCCTCGCGCGAGACGACCTGCTCGCGGGCCGAAAGGCGGCGCCGGCGCAGCAGCGCATAGGCGACCGCGGCGCCGAGGACGACCGGGCCGAGGGCCACCGCGAAGAACCAGAGGAATTCGCTCAGAGCCATACGTTCACTCCTTTCCCGCCGGCGGCGCAGGCGACCGCCCATGATCGGGAACCCGCGAGTGCCGCGAATGTTCCGGTTTTCCGCGAAAGCGATCCGCTCCGGCCGTCCTAGGCGGACTGGCCGAGATCGAGGGCCGCAGAAGCCCTCCTGCGCGCCGGGGAGGCTGACGTCGCCGGCGCGCGCGGCGCCGGTTCCGCCGGATCGAGGCGCGCCAGGAAGCCCTCGAGCCAGGCTTTGGCATCCTGGAGACGGATGCGCGCCAGCAGCGCGGCGTGCCGGCTCCTGCGCTCGTCGCGCGGCATCATCAGCGCCTCGTGGAGCCGGTCGGCGACGTCGTCGGCGTCATAGGGGTTGACGATCAGGGCCTCCTGAAGCTCCTCGGCGGCCCCTGCGAACTGCGACAGCAGGAGCACGCCGGGGTCGTCGGGGTCCTGGGCGGCCACATATTCCTTGGCGACCAGGTTCATGCCGTCGCGCAGGGGCGTCACCAGGCCGACCTGGCTGGCGCGGAACAGGCTGGCGAGCCGCTCCCTGGGCACGGCGCGATGGATGTAGCGGACCGGCGTCCAGTTGATGTCGGCGAAGCGGCCGTTGATGGACCCGGTCATTCCCTCGAGCTCCTTGCGGATCGCGGGGTAGGCGCTGACGTCCTCGCGGGTCGGCGGCGCGATCTGCAGGAGGCTCACCGCGCGCTCCAGCTCCGGGTGCCGCGTCAGCAGCCGCTCGAAGGCGGAGAGCCTGTCGGGAAGTCCCTTCGAATAGTCGAGCCGGTCGACGCCGATGATCTGCTTGCGCCCGAGGATCCTCTGGCGGAGCGTGTCCAGCTCGACCTCCGAACTGGGCAGTTGCGCCATTTCGGCGAAGGCGTCGACATCGATGCCGATCGGGAAGCGCTCGATGAGCACCGACCGCTCGCCGACCTCGACACGGCCGTCGTCGCCGACGTCGCGGCCGAGCTGTTCGGCGAGGTAACGCTTCAGGTTGGCGGCGTCGGCCGACGTCTGGAAGCCGATGACGTCGTACTCGATGAGTGCCTCGACGAGGGCCGAATGGTTGGGCGATGCGGCGAGCAGGTCGGGCGGCGGGAAGGGTATGTGCAGGAAGAAGCCGATCCTCTGCCTGCAGCCGAGCGCCCGCAGGCAGGCGGCGAAGGGGATCAGGTGATAGTCGTGCACCCAGATCACGTCGTCGTCGCGGAGTTCGGGGAGAAGCGTCGCGGCGAGCCTCTCGTTGACCCGCATGTAGCCCTCGTAGAACTCGGTGCGGAAGTCGACCAGATCGAGCCGGTAGTGGAACAGCGGCCAAAGCACGCTGTTGGCGAAGCCGACATAGTACTCGCCGTAGTCCGCTTCGGTCAGCGGCGCGGCGATGGTGCGAACCCGGCCGATGTCGTCGACCGTCGGCGGCCCCGGTTCGTCCGATGTCGTGCCGTCCCAGCCGAACCAGATGCCGCCCCGCGCCCGCAGCGCATCGGCCACGCCCACCGCGAGGCCGCCCGATTGCGAGTTGCTGCGCAGGTCGGCCACACGATTGGATACGATGACCAGTCTGCTCATTTCGAATGCTCCCCTCGTGACCTCCCGGTCCGCCCTTCCCTCCCTGGCCGCGGCCGCCGAACTGCCGGCCGAAGCTATTGTTGCTCTTCGTTGGCTCCCGCTGCTCCGCCGCCTGGAATCTCGCCGCCGGTTGTCGTCTGCGGGGTAGGATCCCGGTCGATCTCCGGATCGGGCACGGTTCCGGTGATCACCCGATCCTGCGGGTAATCCGCTCCACTTCGCTCGCCGCCAGATTGGGACGTTTGCGAATCGCCGCATCCCGCCAGGGCCAGGAGGGCGAGGACGGCGAAAGATGCACGCGTGACATGCTTCATCTGCATTCTCCCGAATTGCGCTGAAGGTGCAAGGGCCTAATCCACGAGCCGCCGGATGGTTCCGCTCCCGTGGCCGCGCTGACCGAGGCGGCGGAACCGCGGCGCCGCTGCCGCGTTGAACGGCGATTGCGGAGAAGAGCCATTCGCGCCATGGGGATCTCGGACGCTGACGCTGTCCTGCCGGGGCCGGAAACGAAACCGGTCGGCCCGCCGACGATTCTGCGCGCGGGCCGAAATTGCCGGGAGGTCGCCTGGGCCGACCGCGCATCCCCCCTTGTCGACGGTGCCGCCTACTTCGCCAGTCTCGAACAGGCGCTGCGCAACGCCCGCCGTTCCATCCTCATCGTCGGATGGGACTTCGACGGGCGCATCCGGTTGCGCCAGGACGTCGATGCGCAGGAGTCGCCACCCTTGGGCGACCTGTTGCGCAGCCTCGTCGAGCAACGGGACGACCTCAGCATCCGCATCCTCATCTGGAGCACTTCGGTGATCCACGCCCCCGGCGACATGAAGCAGATGCTTTTCGGCGCGCCGTGGCAGGACCATCCGCGCATCCGCGTCAAGCTCGACACGCATCACCCGTTCTACGCGGCGCACCACCAGAAGATCGTCGTCGTCGACGACTGCATCGCCTTCGTCGGCGGCATCGATCTGACGGTCCGCCGCTGGGATACGCCGGATCACCGCGTCGGCGATCCCGACCGCGTCGACCCGGACGGCAATGCCTATCCACCCGTCCACGACATCCAGATGATCGTCGACGGAGGCGCCGCGCGCGCCGTGGCGCGCGTCGCGAGGGATCGTTGGCGGCATGCCTGCAACGAGGAACTGTCCGGCGACTGCATCGATGGCGACGATCCGTGGCCGGCGGCGGCGACGCCGCATTTCCGCGGTGTCCGCGTCGCGATCGCCCGTACGATTCCCGCCTTCGGGCGGCGGCGCTCGATCGTCGAAGCCGCGCGCCTCACCGAAGACGCGATCGCCGCTGCCCGGCGCACGATCTATATCGAGGCACAATACCTGACCGCTTCGTCGACCGGCCGGGCGTTGTTGCGACGCCTCGAAGAGCCCGACGGCCCCGAGATCGTCATTCTCATGACGCACGAATCCCGGGCGCCGGTCGAACACTGGATCATGGGCGCCAACCGCGACCGCCTGATCCGCAAGCTCGCCCGCGCCGACCGCGGCGGCCGCCTGCGCGTCCTCTATCCGTGCGTTCCTTCGCCGGACGGTGCCCGGCAGGTGCTCGTCCACGCCAAGCTGATCATCGTCGACGACCTGTTCGTCCGCATCGGCTCCTCCAATCTGAACAACCGCTCGATAGGCCTCGACACGGAACTCGACCTCGGCATCGAGGCGGCCGACGACGAGGACCGGCTCGCCATCCACCGGTTGCGCGACGGCCTCGTCGCCGAGCATCTGGGCACGACGCGCGAGGACGTCGCCGAGGCGGCCGCCCGCACGGGTTCGCTGGTCGCGGCGATCGACGAACTCAACTGCAAGCCGCGCTGCCTGAAGCCTTTCGAGGCGCTGACCGAGGACGGACCCACGGCGCCGGTGTTCCTCACCCCGCTGCTCGACCCGAAACGTCGCTTCCGTCGCACGCTGAGCCGCCTGTGGCCGTTCCGGACGGCCGCGACCTGACGATGCTCTCCAGGACCCGGGGTCGCAGGACCCGGCGAGGCTACTCCGCGGCGGCGAGTTCCGTTGCGCCAGTTGAGGTCGACGTCCGGCGCAGGACCATCTCCGAAATCGCCAGCGCGGCGCCGCCGAGCGCCAGCGGGACGAGGTAATAGACGATGCGGAAGACGAGCACGGCGCCGATGACGTCCGCGCCGGGCAGCAGCCGCATCACCACTGTCTCGATGACGCCCCAGCCGCCCGGGACATGGGCGACGAGCGCGGTGGCGTTGGCGATGATGTAGACGGAGGCGACGCCGAAGAAGGGGACGTCCGCCACCGCCGACGTCGCCTGGTGCAGGCAGGCCGCGACGAAGGCGAAGTTGGCGGCGCCTATGGCCACCTGGGCGAGGGCCAGGCGGAACCCAGGCATCTCGATCCGCCATCGCCGGACCCTGAACGGTTCATGGCGCAGGCCGGCGAGCAGGAGATAGGCGCCGACGAGCACCAGGTTCGCCGCCCCGAGCCCGAGCACCGTCCCGAGGCCGAGCCGCGTCAGCTCCGCCGCCGTGCCGGACATGGCCACGAGGGCGACGCCGCCGAGCGTCATCATGCCGAGGCCGACGGTCGTGCCGCAGAACAGGATCACCTTGCCGACGTCGAGGGCATCCAGGCCCCAGCGCGAATAGAAGCGATAGCGCACGGCGCCGCTGCTCAGCGCGGCGAAGCCGATGTTGTGGCCGAGCGACAGGCTGGTGAACGACGCCAGCGCGGCGCGCCGGTAGGCGAGCGGCCGGCCCGCATAGCGCAGCGCCAGGTAGTCGAAGCCGGTGAGGGCGAGGTAGCTCGCCGCGGCGAAACCTGCCGCGGCGGCCAGTCGCGCCCACGGTACCATGGCGATGGCCGCGGCGAGGTCGGCGGCGCTGTAGTTGGACAGCGTGCGATGGAGCAGGACGGCGGCGATCAGCACGGCGGCCGCGGCCAGGGCTGGCTTGGCCCAGCGGCGGAGCGTGCTCCATCGGCTCGGCTGCTGGTCCTCCCGGCGCCGTTCCGCCGGCCGATGGTGCTGGTCCTGCTTCACCGGATCCTCCGCATCGCCCCCGAAAACGCGCCAGGGCCGCACTCGATCCATCGCGTCGGCGGGCGAGAGATGAGGTCCCCGATCAGCCTGCGAGCTTCAGTTCGGCGACAAGCGGCAGGTGATCGGACGCGATCCGCGCCAGTTCGGTCCGCACGACGCCTGCGGACAGGACCTCGATGTCCGTGCCCACGAACAGGTGGTCGATGCGTACTGTCGGGAAGCGCGACGGGAACGTCGCGCGCGGTGCGTGGCCAGCGTGGGCGTCGCGCAGGCGCGCGGCGAACGCGCGATGCACCCGCCCGCCCGGCAGCGAGTTGAGATCGCCGGCAAGGACGACGTTGCCGCTGCATCCGGGATGTCCGAGCCATTCCGGGCCGAGGAGGGCGGAGGCCTGTGCGCGGCGTTCGCGCCGTGAAAGCCCGAGATGCGTGTTGATGACCTCGATCTGCTTGTCGCCGATCTGCGCCGAGACCCAGAGCGCGCCCCGCGGTTCGGCGGCGAACGGCGTCCAGACGGACGGCAGCGGCCCGGCCTTCACCAGTCGTGCCGGCCCCGTCGTGATCACGGCGTCGCCATACTCCTCCTCGATGAGGCGGAAGGCGGGGTGGAAGAACAGGTCGCCGGCGCCGAGTTCCCGGGCGATGGTCTCGGCCTGGTCGACGTGGCCGCTGCGTGCCCGCCGGACGTCGAGTTCCTGCAGGGCGACGACGTCGGCGCGACAGGACGCGACGACCTCGGCGATGCGCTCGGGCGAGCAGACTCCGTCCAGGCCGAGACAGCGGCGGACGTTGTAGGTCACGATGCGCATCGCTGGAGCCATCCTTCGATCCGGGCCGTCGGTACCCGGCGCGGAGATCGGAGACACACCGCCGGGCCCGGCCGGGAGTTTCTCGCGGTTTGCATTGGGACCGAACGGACGCGGCGGCGGTCCGTTCCCGGCAGCCCGCTGCGGCAGATCACGGCAGGGCGGAGAATGGCCCCGCCGGCGAATAGGCGGCGGCGATCTGGTCCATGGGCGCGCGAAGCGTCCAGTTGACGCCGCCCGCGCCGAGATCGAAGGTGCCGGTGCCTCCCATCGCCTGGGGCGCGATGCGCTCGAGCACGACCGTGCCGAAACCGGCGCCGGAACCGGACAGCGGCTGCGGTCCGCCTTGCTCGGTCCAGGTCAGGGTGAGCGTCTCGTCGCCGCTGTCGTCGGCGTCGACCGACCACTCGACCGCGATGCGCCCCTCGTTGCGCGCCAGCACGCCGTAGACCACGGAGTTCGCGGCGAGTTCGTGGAGGGCGATGCCGAGATACTGCACCGCGCTCGGCCTCAGCTTGATCGCCGGACCGGAGATCGTGACCTTGCCTTCGTCGTTGAACGGCCTGAGCTGGGCGAGCACCAGTTCGAAGATCGTCGTGCCTTTCCAGTCGTCGGTGACGAGCAGGTCGTGCGAGGCCGACAGCGCCATGATGCGCTCGCGGATCTGGCGTTCGAAGGCCTTCGGATCGCGGAGCCGGCGGCCGGTTTCCCTGATCATCGACAGGATCACCGAGTACTGGTTCTTCACCCGGTGGTTGACCTCGCGCATGAGCAGGCGGATGCGGTGCTCGGTCTCCTTGCGGCCCGTGATGTCGCGCGCGATCTTGGACGCGCCGAACACCTCGCCGGCTTCGTTCTTCATCGGCGAAACCGACAGTTCGACGGACACGAGCGAACCGTCCTTGCGGCGGCGCAGCGTCTCGTATCTCTCGACATGCTCGCCGCTCTTGATGCGGTCGATGATGATGCGCTCCTCGGCCAGCCGGTCGTCGGGGATCAGCCGGGTCACGGGCATGCCGACCGCCTCCGCCGCGGTGTAGCCGAACAGGCGCTCGGCGGCGGGATTCCAGCTGTTGATGATGCCGCACAGGTTCTTGCTGACGATGGCGTCGGTGGTCGATTCGACCAGTGCCGAAAGCCGCATCTGGGTGTCGCTCGCCGTGTCCTCGACGAGCGTGTTGATCGCGCCGGTGACATTGCCGGCCGCGTCGCGCAGCAATACCGGATGGGCGATGAAGGGCACCCGCGTGCCGTCCGGGCGCTCCATGAGCGCGAGGTTCGATGTCGGCTCCTCGCCGCGCAGCAAAAGGGCCATGGGGCACTGGTCGTGCGCCATGGGCCTCCCGTCTCGGTAGCGCAGCACCCAGGAGCCGCACCATTGGCTTTCACCGATCACCGGGCGGCATCCCCACAGGGTTGCGGCGGCCTCGTTGTAGAAGCTGATCCTGCCGTCGGCAGCCGTCGTGTAGATCGCGACCGGCACGGCCTCGAGTATCTGCCGGAGCCCCTGGTCCGGCGCGGAGACATCGGCCGTCGCCGATGCGAATTGGTAGCCCGTCAAGACACGCTGATCCTTGTCGCCGTCTTCCCTTGCCGGCCCCTTTCACCGGTCTTTCGAACTGCCGGATGGGGACGGACCGCTCCCGCGCGGCATCGTTCGCAGGCGCCTACGGCATCCGCGTCGTTCCGGAAACGAGGCGGCGGCGTTTTGGTTCCGTTATTTTCCTTTCCCGGCGAAAAAAGCGGTCGCCGCCCTTTCGCGTTGCGCCGACGCGTGGTTGACGCGTTCGCGAGCCATGCGCCACCATGGAGCCGCAGCCGCCTGGAGATTGCGCCGCATGAAGCCATCCGCCTCGACGAGGGCCGAATACCGGGCCTTCCGCGCGATCCCGACCCGGTGGATGGACAACGACGTCTACGGCCACATGAACAACGTCATCCACTACTCGCTGTTCGACACGGCCGTGAACGGCTGGCTGATCGACCGGGGCGTGCTAGACTTCCATCGTGGCGCACGGATCGGCCTCGTCGTCGAGACCGGCTGCCGCTATTTCGGCGAACTCGCCTTCCCGGACGTGGTCAACGCCGGGCTGAGGGTCGCCCGTATCGGCACCTCTTCCGTGCGCTACGAGGTCGGCCTGTTCCGCAACGACGAGGCGTCCGCGGCAGCCGAAGGCTTTTTCGTCCACGTCTACGTCGACCGGGAGACGCGCCGGCCGCAGCCGCTCGAGCCGGCCCTGCGGGCCGCCCTGGAGACGATCGCGGTCGGCTGATCGCCGCTACTGGGCCGCCTCGCCGACACCCCGCCGCGACAAGCGCGGATGCGAAGGCGGGCGCGGCCCGAAAACGCCGCATTTCCCGTTTTGACTCGACAGTGGGCATACAGATTGCAATGCTGCGTCGGGCAACGAAGTATTGACAACATGCGACTTGGCTTGGGTTTTTTCGCCATTGCCGTCAGTACTTTGGCGCTCACCCAGGTGAGTGCGGCGGCGGAGACGCGCGCCCTCGTCGTCGGCGTCTCGGGTTATCCCAACCTTGCCGAAACGCTGCGCCTGCACGGGCCGCGCAACGACAGTCGCGAAGTCGTGAAGACCATCGTCGAACTCGGCCTCGATCCTGCCAGCGTCACTGTGCTCGCCGACGGCGTCAGCGATCTTCCGGCGGGCGTCGTCGATGCCGGACCGGGCACGCGCAGCGCGATTCTCGGCGCCCTCGAAACGCTCGGCGCGGAGAGTAAGCCAGGCGACCTCGTCTTCTTTTATTTCTCGGGCCACGGGTCGCAGCAGCCGGACCGCGACGGCGACGAGCAGGGCGGAAACGACGAGATCTTCCTGCCCTACGACGTCGGTAGCTGGACGGGCTCCGGGGTCGAGAACGCCATCGTCGACGACGATTTCGACGCGGTCATCCGGCGTATCCTCGACAAGGGTGTCGATTTCTTCGGCATGATCGACGCGTGCAACTCGGCGACCGGCTTCCGCGCCGCGCCGGATGCCGTCGCGCAATCGCGCCAGGTGCCGCCCGGACTGCTCGGCGTGCCCGATGGCGGCACGAGCAGCGGGCGCGGTATCCGCACGGCGGGGCAGGCCGGATCGGAGCCGCGCGGCCGCGCCGCTTTCTTCTATGCGGCGCAGGAGACGGAAGAAGCCCTCGAGCTGACGCCGAAGGGCGCCGAGCCCGGCGAGTTCTACGGCGTCTTCACCTACAACGTGCTGAAGCGCATGCGGCAGTCTCCGAACCTGACCTACCGCACGCTGCATCAGGCGGTGGTCAACGACATCAAGCGCGGCAGCCTGATGGCGACGCAGACGCCGGAACTCGAGGGCGAACTGCTCGACGAACCGGTGCTGCGGCTGGGAAATGCGGCGCCGCGCCGGCAATGGCCGATCTGGTCCGGAAAGCTGCAGGGCGGCGAGCTCGACGGCCTTTCGCGCGGGGCCGTGGTCGCTCTCTATGACGATCCTGCCACGCCCGACGACAAGGCGCTCGCCTACGGTCGCATCGAGACGGCCGGCGCGACGAAGAGCCTGGTCGTGCCAGCGGCCTGGCCCTGCGGCGCAGGCGGCGCCGACTGCGCCGCGGTCGACGAGGCCGCCTTCAGGAAGGGCCGCTTCGCCCGCGTCGTCGAGCCATCGCTGGACTTCTCGCTCAGTTTTTCGGAGCCGGTGCGCATCGACCCGAATGACGGCCACGACTACGCGCCGGCGCTCGCCGCGTTCCATGCCGCCATTGGTTCGTACCGGCTGCGGGCCCGCGTCTCGACGCGCGCGGACGGCTATGACGTCGCCGTCGGCCTGGTCGACGGCAAGCTCGCCTTCTCCTCCGCGGCGGGGCTCGTCGATCCGCTCGGCCCGGGCTCTTCGCCGCGGCTGACGCTGCCTGCCGAGCCGGGTGCGGCTGTCGCGGCGGTCGAGGAGGCGGTGAAACGCATCGCCAGGGCCCTTGCCCTGCAGCGCCTGGCGGTCGCCGATCCCGGCGCGGGTGCGGCGCTGGATGCGCGGATCCGAATCGCCAGGGCCCGACCCGGCACGATAAAGGACGGCGTCTGCCCCGAAGGCGCCGAGAATTTCCTGCCGTCCGTGCCGGCCGGCGACGCTCCCCAGTTCGACGATTGCGATATCCTTTCGGTCGTCATGAAGAATGCCGGAAAGAAATCCATAGACGTCACCGCGCTGCTGGTCGGTCCGGACTTCTCCATCACGCCCGTCTGGCCGGCGGACGGCGCGGCCAACCGCATCCATCTCGGCGAGGAAAGGACGGCGGACCTGCTGCAGATGGAGCCGGATCCGACCGCCTCCACGGAGGAACGGCTGGTGTTCATCGCCGTGCCGGGCGTCGGCAAGGCGCACACGGTGTTCGACGACCTCAGCCAGGAAGGGCTGCGCGCCGGACCGGCGGACGATGCGCCCGAAACGGCCGCGCTGCGCGACCTGCTGGCCACGGGCCTGGACGATTTCAGCCGGTCGGCGGCGCCGCAACCGACCCGGATCGAGGAGGAGATGACCATCGCGGTCAAGCCGTTCGTCGTTCGTGCCGCCGCGGGCGGCTGACGGGACGAGGAATACCGTGGTGCCGCACCGACGGCATCCGGAAAGAGTTCCACAGCCGATTCTGCCGAGAAGGGCGGTCGGATCGGGTGGGGAAGGTTCCGGCGGGCGGGTTCGTCCGGGGGGCCGAGACTGGGAGTGTTCACAACAGAGGACTGACTGACATGAGAAAATTCTTGATTGCCGCCGTGTTCGCCGTCGCAAGCCTGACGGCGGGCGCTTCGGTCGCGCAGGAGAAGCAGGATCTGTCTCCGGCCCAGCAGGCCGAAGGGCGCCTGATTCTCGAGACCGCCCGCAACCTCGTCAGCTATGGCGAGACCAAGGGCGACGCGCTGGCACTCGTCACCGCCGCCAAGATGATGGCCGGCGTGCCGGGACGCGTCCTGGCCGATGGCCAGGAAGGCACTGCCGGTGCCGACAAGGCGTCCAACTTCGACATCGAGACCGTCCTCAAGAAGGCCGAGGATCTCGCCCAGGGCGACGAGCTGATCACCAAGGTCGCCGCCGACGTTCGCACGGCCGCGGCCGCCAATTCCAAGGCGATCTGCTACTGGGAGTACTACTGCTACTGGAACGGCTGGTGCGAGTATTCCTACGCCTGCTGGTAAGCCCGGCGACAAGGTGTGAAGCGAAGCGCCCCGCGGCCATGCCGCGGGGCGTATGCTTTGAGGCCGCGTCCGGCGGCATGCCAGTCCGGGCCGTTTCGTCGCGCCAGCAGGGCGGCGATGCAGCACGAGCCGACAAAGGATGATATAGGCCGAACCTGATGCCGCGGACCGCGGCTGCGTCGGCAGAGCGGAGGGCCGCAGCGCACCATGACGAAGACCGATATCGCACGGCGGGTCTACAATCACGCCTGGAAGCTCGACCCGATCGTCCGCAGCCTGCTGGACACCGACTTCTACAAGCTGCTGATGCTGCAGATGATCTGGGGGCTCTACCCCAAGGTCGACGCCACCTTCTCGCTGATCAACCGCGCCCGCTCGGTGAGGCTCGCCGACGAGATCGACGAAGGCGAGCTGCGTGAACAGCTCGATCACGCCCGCACGCTCCGCTTCAGCAAGAAGGAGATGATCTGGCTTGCGGGTAATACCTTCTACGGCCGCAAGCAGATCTTCCAGCCGGAGTTTCTCGCCTGGCTCACCGACTTCCGCCTGCCGCCCTACGAGCTGAGCAAGAAGGACGGGCAGTACGAGCTCGAGTTCCGCGGGCCCTGGATGTACACGACGCTCTGGGAAATCCCGGCACTCTCCATCATCAACGAGCTGCGTTCCCGTGCGGCGATGAAGAGCTTCGGCCCGTTCGCGCTGGACGTCCTCTATGCGCGCGCCAAGGCCAAGATGTGGGCTAAAACCGAGCGCCTGCGCGAACTGCCGGACCTGAAGATCTCTGATTTCGGCACGCGCCGGCGCCACTCCTTCCTGTGGCAGCGCTGGTGCGTCGAGGCCCTGAAGGAAGGCATCGGCTCGGCATTTACCGGGACGAGCAACGTGCTGCTCGCCATGGATACCGACCTCGAGGCGCTCGGCACCAACGCGCACGAGCTGCCGATGGTGTTCGCGGCGCTGACTGACGACGATCAGGACCTGCTGCGTTCGCCCTACCGCGTGCTCGAGGACTGGCAGCGCTACTATGGCGGCAACCTGCTGATCGTTCTGCCCGACACGTTCGGCACGGAGGCCTTCCTGCGCAACGCGCCGGATTGGGTCGCCGACTGGACCGGCTTCCGCCCCGACAGCGCCCCGCCCATCGAGGGCGGCGAGCGTATCATCGACTGGTGGAAGAAGCGGGGGCGCGACCCGCGGCAGAAGCTACTGATCTTCTCCGACGGGCTGGACGTCGACACGATCATCGACACCCACCGGCACTTCCACGGCAAGGTGCGCATGTCGTTCGGCTGGGGCACCAACCTGACCAACGACTTCGAGGAGTGCGCGCCGGTCGACACCGAGCGGCTCAACGCCATCTCGCTGGTCTGCAAGGTCGCCGACGCCAATGGCCGGCCCGCCGTCAAGCTTTCCGACAACCCCGCCAAGGCGACGGGCGAGCCCGACGCGATCGAGCGCTACATCCGCCTGTTCGGCGAAGAGGGAAGGGTCGAGCAGGCAGTCTATGTCTGAATGGTTAAATCGCAAGTCGCGACTTACCGGTTTGGCGCCCCGCGCCAGCGCGGCGGCCGTTGCGCTCCTGTGCACGTGCCTGCCCGCGCTCGCCCACGTCTCCGACCGCGGCTTCGTCCTGCTCCTGCCGACCGGCCACTACCTGGCCGGCGGCGCAATCGCTGTGGCGGCGAGCTTCGCTGTGTTCGCGCTCATGCCGGCGAACGCGACCGGCGCGCTGGCGCACCGGCGCCTGGTGCTCGCACGAAGGATGCCGCGCGGGCGCACCGCCACGAGTCTGCTGGCCTTTCTGGCGCTCGCCGTCCTCGTGCTCGCCGGCTGGCTGGGCAGCCGCGATCCGCTCTCCAATCCGCTGCCGCTGGTCGTCTGGACATTGACCTGGGTGGGGCTGACGCTGGTCCAGGGCATCGTCGGGAACCTCTGGTGGTGGATCGATCCCTGGTACGGTCCGTGGCGCCTGTTGCGCCGCCTCGCCGGTGATCGCGAGGGCAGGGCGATGCTGCGCCTGCCGGCCCGGATCGGCTACTGGCCGGCGCTTGCGCTGTTCTTCGGCTTCGCCTGGTTCGAGCTGATCGATCCCGCCCCGGACGATCCGGCACGGCTGGCGACCGTCGCGGCCGTCTATTACGCCGCCAACCTTGGCGCCACGCTCGTCTTCGGCCACGACGAATGGAGCCGCCGCGGCGAGTGTCTTTCCGCCTTCTTCCGCCTGATCTCGCGTTATGCGCCGATCGGCGTCGAAGGCGAGGGCCGCGAGGCGCGCACCGTGCTGCGCTTTCCCGGGGCCGGCATCGAAGCCGAGCGGCCGCTGCCGCCGAGCGGCGCGCTGTTCCTTCTCCTGACTCTGGCGTCGGTCTCGTTCGACGGCCTGTCGCGGACCTTCTTCTGGCTCGGGGCGAACGGCATCAACCCGCTCGAATTCCCCGGCCGTACCGCGATGATGGCGACCAACACGTTCGGCCTCGTCGTCGCCTTCGCCGTGCTCTCCGCGGCCTATCTCCTCGCGGTCGTCGCCGGCCAGTCGCTGACGCGGAGCGCGGTCACGCTGCGCCGGGCGGGCGGGCTTTTCGTCTGGTCGATCGTGCCGATCGCGCTTGCCTACCATTTTTCGCACTACCTGACCGTGCTCCTGGTCAACGGCCAGTATGCGCTCGTCGCACTGTCCGATCCCTTTTCGGCCGGCTGGAACCTGTTCGGCACCGCCGGCATGCAGGTCGTCACCGGCGTGACGCTCGGCGCCGAGGCGACCTGGGTCGTCTGGAACCTCCAGGCCGGCGCCATCATCGGCGGCCACGTGCTCGCCGTGCTCGCCGCGCATCGCATCGCCACGCGGCTTCACACGCAGCCCGCGCAGGCGGCGATGAGCGAACTTCCGTTGACGATCCTGATGGTCGCCTACACCGTGTTCGGCCTCTGGCTGCTGTCGACGCCGACGGGGGCGTAGATCCCGGTTGGCCGCCGGAAGCGGTCCCGCCTTCAGGTTGCCATGCCGGAGGTTTGATGTTTAGTTTCGCCGTTCGCGAATTGCGCTCGCCCCCGCGGTCCGGGTGATACGATCGCAATCTCGCTCCACGCAAAGGCACAGGGGGACCAGCCATGACCGAAGGACGCGCTTCCGACAGGCTTTCGAAGACTTCCGTCTCGCGCAGGACCGTGCTCATGGGGGCCGGCGCGGCGGCTGCCGGCCTTGCCGTCGGGCCGGGCTTCGTCCGCTATTCGCAGGCGCAGAGTTCGGCGCCGATCAAGATCGGCTTCCAGGCCCACAAGACCGGCATCGGCGCCTCCTACGGACGCTGGTACGAACGCACCACGAACGCCGCCGTCAAGCTGATCAACGACGCCGGCGGCATCAACGGCCGTCCGGTCGAGATCGTCATCGAGGACGACGGCACCGATCCCAACCGGGGCGCCGAAGTGGTCGCCAAGTTCGCCAACCAGCACAAGTGCGACGTCGTCTACGGGACGCTGTTCAGCCACGTCGTCATCGGCTCGGCGCCGATGGCGGGCGAGCTGAAGATTCCCTACTACGTCGTCAGCGAAGGCCACCACGTCGCCTCGACGAAACTCAACCGCTACGTCTTCCAGCCCGGCATCACCGACGTGAAGAGCCAGATCCAGGCGATGGCGCCGTGGATCGCGGCGAACGCCGGCAAGAAGGTCACGCAGATCTTCCCCGACTTCGCCTTCGGCTACGATCACCGCGACTACCTGCCGCCGGCGCTGAAGGCGCAGGGGGCCGACGTCGTCGCCCAGATCGCCATTCCGCCGACGGAAAGCTCGTTCACCCGCTACTTCCCGCAGATTCCGGCCGACACCGACGTGATCTACCACGTCATGGTCGGGCCGGCCGTGCTCACCTTCGTCAAGGAACTCGGCGAGTTCTACGGTTCCAGCCGGCCGCAGCTGTTCGGCTTCATCGACTCGCTGGAGGCCGTCGACATCAACAGCCCCGGCCTGGAGTTCCTCGACGGCAGCCATTTCTGGGAGGGCTCGCCGCGCTATGCCCAGGCCAACGACTCCGACGCGCAGAAGGCCTATCGCGCAGCGGTCGGCATCGACGACAGCGGAGCGGCCGTCGGCGATCCGAAGGACGTTTCCACTGCGGCCCACATGTTCGGCTGCTGGGAGACGCTCTACGTCATCAAGAAGGCCATGGAGGATGCCGGCTACAAGGGGCCCGAGGACCGCGGCAAGCTGGTCGAGGCAACCGAGGCGCTGACCGAGTTCGCCGAGGGGCCGGAGCATCCGCAGGGCCCGAAGACCTTCAACGGCAAGATCCACCAGTGCTTCGGCGTCCAGAACATTTCCAAGGTCGAGGGCGGCCGCCTCAACGTGGTGCACAAGACCAGCATCGAGGACGGCGTCTACGAGCCGGAGGGCGACTACACGGCCATGCCGCTGTAAGGCAGTCCGATTGCCCGAAAGGTACTGACGACGTATATACGTCGTCAGTACCTGAGAGGACCGTTCGATGGCCAAGGAAGCCGTTTTCACGCTCAAGCTCGAGCCGGAACTGCGCGACGCATTCATGGCCGCGGCGAAGAGCGCCGACCGTCCCGCCTCGCAGGTCGTGCGCGAATTCATGCGCGACTACGTCAAGCAGGATCGAGAATACGTCGCCTGGCTGCAGCGCAAGGTGGATGCCGCGCGGGAGGAAATCGCGGCGGGGCGGGTCTACACCGAGGAAGACGTCCGGACGCACATGGACGAGTTGGTCGCGGACCTGGAGCGTAAAGGCCGCGAGGCCGCTGAGTGAGGCTTGTCTGGACCGCGGGGGCGAGACGCGAACTCGGTGAGATCGTTGCAGACATCTGGTTCGACAACCCGGCCGCGGCGAAGGAGCTGCGGAAGCGTATCGAACGCGCAGCCGCCCTTCTCAAGTTGCGGCCCTTCCTCGGGCGACCGGGCATGATCGCCGACACACGCGAGGCAATTCCGCATCCAAGCTACAGGATCGTGTATCAAGTGGTCGGCAACACCGTATCCATCCTCACCGTGATCCATACGAGACGTCAGTGGCCGCCGATGCCAGAAGGTGGCAGCTGAATGGCGTTCGGTCCGCATCTTCTCCTCGCCGCCCTCGAAGGCCTCGTCACCAGCGCCGTGCTGGCGCTGATGGCGCTCGGCCTGTCGCTGGTGTTCGGCGTCATGCGCGTCGTCAACGTCGCCCATGGCGAATTCTACATGCTCGGCGCGGTCGTGGCGTGGTGGGTCTCCTCGCTGGTCAGCGGCCATCCGGCGCTCGGCTTCCTCGCCGCGCTGGTGATCAGCCCGCTGGTCGTCGGCGCCGTCGCGCTGGCCGCGGAGCGCCTCGTGCTTCGCCGGCTGAACTACAATCCCGAAGCGACCATCGTCGCCACGATCGGGCTCCTCTACATCCTCCAGCAGCTGGCGCTGACCTTCTACGGTCCCGACGCCCGGCCGGTCGCAGCGCCCTTCAGCTATCGCGTCGTCTTCCCGTGGTTCGGCTATTCGGGCTACAAGCTGGCGGTGATCGGCGCCTCGGTCGTGCTGCTGCTGGTTACCTGGTTCGTGCTGATGCGCACCCGGCTCGGTCTCGTCATGCGCGCCACCCAGTATGACCGCGAGACCGCGCAGGCCTTCGCCATCCCCGTCGACCGCGTCTACGCGGGCGTCTTCGCGCTCGGCGCCATGCTCGCCGCGATCGCCGCCGTGCTGATCGTGCCGATCAGCCAGGCGCACTACCTGATGGGGCTCGACCCGCTGCTGCTCTCCTTCATCGTCGTCATCATCGGCGGGCTCGGCTCGCTGCGAGGAACGCTCGTCGCCGCCGTGCTGATCGGCCTTTCCGACGGCATCATCTCGGCCTTCTTCCAGCCGACGCTGGCCAAGATGATCGCCACGCTGCTGGTCGCGCTGGTGCTGGTGTTCCGGCCGACCGGCCTGTTCGGGACTGCGGCCCGATGACGGGGAATGACGCGACGGGCAAGGCGGGGGCGGCCGGCGCGGCGGCGAAGCCGCGACGCCGGCGCGCGCGGGCCGCCGGCAGGGCATCGGCGGGCCGCGTCGTGGCGCTCCACGCCGGCGTGATCGCGCTGCTCTTCGCGCTCCAGTTCGTGCTGCCGGCCTATCACCACGGCGTGCTCGCCCGCATCATGGTGCTCGCTGTCTTCGCCATGGGCTACAATCTTCTGTTCGGCTATGCCGGTCTGCTCAGTCTCGGCCACGCCATGTTCTTCTCCGCCGGCCTCTACGGCGCCGGTCTTTCCGTCTACCATCTCGGCTGGAGCGTGCCCGCCGGTTTCGCCGCAGGCGTCCTCGCCGGTCTCGTGCTCTCGGCGCTGATCGGCGTGCTGGCGCTGCGCACGACGGGCGTGGCGTTCATGATCGTCACCATGATGTTCGCCCAGGTATTCTACCTGACGACGCTCTACTTCAACGTCTGGACCGGCGGCGACCAGGGCATCGTCCTGCCGCAGCCGTCGCGCGTCGTGACGGCCTTCGGAAGCACGTTCGACCTGACCGATCCGACGACGCGTTATCTGGCGGCGCTCGCCCTGTTCTCGCTGGTGCTCGTGGCGACGCTCGCCCTCGTGCGATCGCCCCACGGGCGCGTGCTCGTCGCCATCCGCGAGAACGAGCAGCGCACCACCATGCTCGGCTACGATACCTTCGCCAACAAGCTCGCCGCCGTCGTCGCCTCGGGCGCCGCCTGCGCCGCCGCGGGCGCGGCCTATGCGCTCCTGTTCGGTTATGTCGGCTCGACCTTCGCCTCGGTGCAGTATTCGATCCTGCCGCTGCTGTGGGTGCTGCTCGGCGGCGCGGCGACGACGCTCGGGCCGCTGCTCGGTACGCTGTTCATGTACTACCTGATCGACATCTCCAACGATCTCCTGTCGGCCTGGGTGCCCGACTGGAACTTCAGTTCCATCGGTGTCGTCGGCGTCGCGCTGATCCTGCTCATCCTGTTCTTCCCCAGGGGCCTGCTGGGAACGATCCGCGAGAGGTGGCTGCCTTGGCTGCCGTGACGCCGCTGCTCGAGACCAGGCTGCTGTCGCGCAGCTTCGGCGGCCTGCGCGCCGTCGACGCCGTCGACTTCTCGCTGGAGAGCGGCGAGGTCCGCGCCATCATCGGGCCGAACGGCGCCGGCAAGACGACCTTCGTCAGCCTGGTCTGCGGCCGCATCGCCCCCACCTCCGGCGCGATCCGCTTCGCCGGCGAAGACATCACGACCCTGCCGGCGCACCGGCGCGTGCGCCGCGGCATCGCCTACACGTTCCAGATCACCAGCGTCTACGCCAACCTCACCGCCTTCGACAATGTCGCGCTGGCCGTGCAGCGGCGTCTCCTCGACACGACCGGCGAGAGGCCTTCGCCGCGCGCCTTGTCCACCGCGACGATGGCGGCGCTGGATCGGCTCGGCCTCGCCGACCGGGCCGACACGATCGCCGGGACACTCGCCTACGGCCACCAGCGCCTGCTCGAGGTGGCGATGGGCCTGGCGCTGAAACCGCGCCTGCTCATCCTCGACGAGCCGACTCAAGGCCTGTCCGACGGCGAGATCGACAACTTCATCGGCCTCGTGCGCGACATGGCGCGCGACTCGACCGTTCTGCTCATCGAGCACAACATGCCGGTCGTCATGGCGCTGGCCGGCCGCATCACCGTCTTCGATGCCGGCCGCATCCTCGCCGAGGGCACGCCGGAGGCGATCCGCGCCGACCGGGCGGTGCAGGAGGCCTATCTGGGAGCGGCGTCATGACCGAGGCGCTCACCATCCGGGGGCTCCACTGCGGCTACGGCGGCGTGCCGGTGCTGCACGGCGTCGACCTCGACCTCGCCCGCGGCGAGGTCCTGTGCGTGCTGGGGCGCAACGGCGCCGGCAAGACGACGCTGCTCAAGGCGATCATGGGCCTGGTTCCGGCGACCGCCGGCTCCATCTGCCTCGGCGGAACGGAGCTGATCGGTCTCGCCGCGCACCAGGTGCCGAAGGCCGGCGTCGCCTACGTTCCGCAGGGCCGCAGGCTGTTCGCCGAACTCACCGTCGCCGACAACATCGAGATCGGGCTGATGGCGCGCGGCAGGGGCGCGGCGACACGCGATTCCGTGCTCGACCTCTTCCCGGTCTTGCGCGAGCGGCTGGGGCAGCGGTCGGGGACGCTCTCCGGCGGCGAGCAGCAGATGCTCGCCATGGCCCGCGCGCTCTGCCTCGAGCCTGAGGTGCTGCTCCTCGACGAGCCGACCGAAGGCCTCATGCCATCGATGATCGGCAGGATCCGCGACACGGTCTCGGCGCTGCGCGGACGCGGCGTCTCCACCATCCTCGTCGAGCAGCGCGTCGATGCCGTGCTCTCGGTCGCGGACCGCGTGCTGTTCGTCGAGAACGGCCGCAGCCGCGGCACGATCGGCGTCGAGGATCTGCGCGCCGACCCTGCCGTCGTGCGCCGCTATGTCGGCGTCGGCTAACCGAAGAAGATCAGCCCGCAGATGAGGAAGGTCGGGATCAGCACCGCGCCCGACCACAGCATGTAGCCGAAGAAGCTCGGCATGCGCACGCCCTGGTGGCGGGCGATGGCGTAGACCATGAAGTTCGGCGCGTTGCCGATATAGGTGTTGGCTCCCATGAACACGGCGCCCGCCGAGATCGCCACCAGCGTCGACCCGAGCGTGGTCATCAGCACCTGCGGGTCGCCGCCGGCAAGCTCGAAGAAGACGAGATAGGTCGGCGCGTTGTCGAGGAAGGACGACAGGCCGCCGGTCAGCCAGAAATAGGCCATGTCGCTCGGCGTCCCGTCGGGCTGCGTCACCAGCGAGACGAGCGGCGCCAAGGCCCCGTCCATGCCGGCGCGCAGGATGGCGATCACCGGCACGATGCAGACGAAGATGCCGGCGAAGAGCTTGGCGACCTCCAGGATCGGTCCCCAGGAGAAGCCGTTGGCCCGGCGGAACTCGCGCGGCGTGACGACCAGCGAGACCACGGCGAGGCCGAGGATGATCGCATCGCGCACCAGGTTCTGCAGTTCCACCGCAACGCCGGCGATGGTGAAGACGACGCCCGGCTTCCACGCCGCCGACAGCAGGATCGCGCCGATGACTCCGGCGAGCAGCGGCAGGTTGGCGAGCCCGCGCAGGCGCACCCGCGTATCCGGCGTCGGGTCCTTGATCTTCGGCGCGCCGTTCTCGCGGCTGTGGAAGTAGAAGTCCATGGCGACGAACGCCGCTAGCACGATGCCGCCGACCAGCAGCGTCTCGCGGAAGAGGTGCTGCGTGGTCCAGAAGAAGTCGATGCCGCGCAGGAAGCCGACGAACAGTGGCGGATCGCCGAGCGGGGTCAGCGAGCCGCCGATGTTGGAGACGAGGAAGATGAAGAAGATGACGACGTGGGCGTTGAAGGGCCGGTTGTCGTTGGCCCGGATGACCGGGCGGATCATGATCATCGAGGCGCCGGTGGTGCCCACCACCGAGGCGAGCAGGGCGCCGATCGCCAGAAGGCCGGCATTGACCGCCGGCGTACCGTGGATGTTGCCGGAGACCAGGATGCCGCCGGCGATGGTGAACAGCGCCAGCAGGAGAATGATGAAGGACATGTATTCCAGCAGCAGCGTGTGCAGCACGGCTTCCAGGGAGACGCTCCAGCCGTAGAAGATCGCCATGGGAACGATGACGAGGCCGGCCCAGACCGCGGCGAACTTGCCGTAGTGATGCTCCCAGAAATGCGCGTAGAGCAGCGGTCCGGTGGCGATCGACAGGAGAAGACCTGCAAAGGGGATCGCCCACAGCAGGGTCATCTCGGCGCCCGGAAGTCCGTGGGCTTCCTCCGCGAGCGCCGATCCTGCGGTCGCCGTCAACGTTGCGGCGGCCAGTCCCGCTTTCGCGAGCGTTGTCAATCGCATCGAAGTCCTCCCGATCCGTCCGGCCGCGCGGCCCCCCGGCTTCTCCGGCGCCCCTTTCGGCTCACACCAGCGTCACGCCGGCGTCGCGCATGCGCCCCAGCATCGTCGCCATCGTCCCGCCGAGGTCGATGCCGCGGCAGGCGTCGAGCCTGACGGTGGTGGCGAAGCCCAGCGCGATGGCGTCGAGGGCCGAATAGGCGACGCAGTAGTCGGTGGCAAGGCCGACCAAAGTCACGTCGCCGATACCGCGCTCGCGCAGGTAGCCGGCGAGACCCGTCGGGGTCTGCCGGTCGTTCTCGAAGAAGGCCGAGTAGCTGTCGATCGCGGGTCGGAAGCCCTTGCGCAGGACGAGTTCGGCCCGCGTCCAGTCGAGGGCCGGATGGAAGGCCGCCCCGTCCGTCCCTTGCACGCAGTGGTCGGGCCACAGCGTCTGTTCCCCATAGGGCATGGTGATCGCGGAGAAGGCCTGTGCGCCGGGATGGCTGGAAGCGAAGCTCGAATGGCCCGCCGGATGCCAGTCCTGCGTCAGGATGACGTGCTCGAAGGACGGCGACAGCGCGTTGATGACCGGCACCACCGCGTCGCCGTCGCCGACGGCAAGCGCGCCGCCCGGGCAGAAATCGGTCTGCACGTCGATGATGATCAGAGCCCTGTCGGCCATCATGCCCCCTTCCGCCTCCGCGGTTCCGCTTCGTCGCAGGGGCGGAACGTCGCCGACGGCGCCGACCGCGTCAACCGCTTTCGCCCTCGCCCTTCCCCGGCGCGACAGGATGACCGCCGCGGGTTAGCGGCGGCGCAGGACCGCCAAACTCGTCTTTGACAAGCGATCCAGCCTTGATATCATTTGCGTGCAAACGATTTTTCGTTGCCGGAGAGACGCGTGACCCGCTACGCAAGGCCAGGAACGGTCGAAGAAGCGCTGGACCTTCTCGGCGATGGCGTGTGGCGTATCTTGGCGGGCGGCACCGATTTCTACCCCTCCCTCGGCGACCGCCCGATCCGCTGCAACGTCCTCGACATCTCGGCCCTGTCGACCCTCCGCGGCATTCGCGAGACGGACACCGGCTATGTCTTCGGGGCTGCCACGCGCTGGGCCGACATCGCCGCCTCCAGCCTGCCGCCGGCCTTCGACGCGCTGCGCCAGGCCGCGCGCGAGGTCGGATCGATCCAGATCCAGAATGCCGCGACGATCGCGGGTAACCTGTGCAACGCGTCCCCCGCCGCCGACGGCGTTCCGGCGCTGATGGTACTCGACGCGGCCGTCGAGGTCCGCTCGCGCGAGGCGACGCGGCGGCTGGGGCTCTCCGACTTCATCCTCGGCAACCGGCGCACGGCACTGCGCCCAGGCGAGATGGTTACCGCGGTGATCGTGCCGAAGCGCGCCGCGCGCGGCGGCTCCGCCTTCGTCAAGCTCGGCGCGCGGCGCTACCTGGTCATCTCGATCGCCATGGCCGCGGCGCGCATCGGCGCCGCGCCGGACGGAACGATCATCGATGCCGCCGTCGCTGTCGGCGCCTGCTCGGCAGTGGCCCAGCGGCTGGGCTTCCTCGAGGACGCCCTCGTCGGGCGCAGGATCGACGGCGACCTCGGCGAGGCCGTGCACGCCTCCGACCTCGCGGCGCTGACGCCTATCGACGATGTGCGCGGCAGCGCCGGGTACCGCCGGGAAGCGGCGCTGGAGATCGTGCGGCGCGCGGTCAGGGCCGCTGCGGCGCAGCCCGCAGGCGGGGATCTCGCCGCATGAGCATGGACGCCGCCCGCATCTCCTTCAGCGTCAACGGCGTTCCCGTCGTCGTCGAGGCGCCGCCGGCGCGCCGCCTGTCGACGGTGCTGCGCGAGGACCTAAAGCTCACGGGTACGAAGGTCGGCTGCGATGCCGGCGATTGCGGCGCCTGTACCGTGCTGGTCGACGGCGAGCCGCTGTGCGCCTGTCTCGTTCCCGCCGCGCGGATCGAGGGCACGCAAGTCCGCACCGTCGAAGGACTGGCGAACGGCGCGCTGTCGCGCTTGCAGGCCTCCTTCCTCGCCCACGGCGCGGCGCAGTGTGGCATCTGCACGCCCGGCCTGCTGATGGCCGCGACGGCGCTGCTCGAACGCTCGCCGACGCCGACCGAGGACGAGGTGTCCGACGCGCTGGGCGGCGTGCTCTGCCGCTGCACCGGCTACCGCAAGATCGTCCGCGCCGTCATGGAAGCCGGCAGGCAGCCGCGCGCCCTCGATCTCAGGCTCCCCGAAGCCGGCAAGGCGGTCGGCGCCGCGCCCGTCCGCCTCGACGGCAGGGCGAAGGTGACGGGCGCCGAGATATTCGGCGCCGACGGCATCCCCGCCGACGCGCTCGCCGTGGCCGTCATCCGCTCGCCGCACCATCACGCCCGCTTCGTCCTCGGCGACCTCGCCGCCTATGCGGCCCGCCATCGGGGGATCGTCGGCATCTACACGGCCGCCGACATCCCCGGCGTCAACTGCTTCGGCACGATCCCGGCCTTCGCCGACCAGCCGGCGCTCGCCGACGGCTTCGTCCGCTTCCGCGGCGAGGCCGTGGCGCTGGTCGCGGGTGAACGCGATGCGGTGCGCGACCTCGACCTTTCCGCCTTCCCGATCGAATGGACGCCGCTGCCGCACGTGCTCGAAGCGGATGCCGCGCGCTCGAGCGAGCCCCTGCACGAGACGCGCGCGGGCAACCTGCTCACCCAGGGCTTCGTCGAACGCGGCGATCCGGATGCGGCGCTCGCCGCGGCCGCTGTCACGGTCAGCGGCGCCATCGAGACCTCCTATGTCGAGCACGCCTATATCGAGCCGGAGGCCGGCTATGCCGAGATCGACGGCGACACGCTGGTCATCCGCGCCTGCACCCAGGCGCCGTGGATGGACCGCGACGAAACCGCCAGGGTGCTCGGCCTTTCGCCGGCGAATGTCCGCATCGTGCCGACCGCCACCGGAGGCGGCTTCGGCGCCAAGCTCGACCTGTCCGTGCAGCCGCTGATCGGTCTCGTCGCGCTGAAGACCGGCCGGCCGGCGGCACTGGTCTACAGCCGCACCGAATCGATGACGTCGACGACGAAGCGCCATCCCGCCTCGATGCGCGCCACCATCGGCGCGGACGCCGATGGCCGCGTCGTCGGCATGGTCTTCGACGGCGAGTTCAACACCGGCGCCTATGCCAGCTGGGGCCCGACGGTGGCGACGCGGGTGCCGATCCACGCCTCGGGGCCCTACCTCACGCCGCACTATCGCGCCGCCGGCCGCGCCATCCACACCAACGGGCCGATCTCCGGCGCCTTCCGCGGCTTCGGCGTGCCGCAGGCGACCATCATGCAGGAGACGCTCTACGACGAGCTCGCCGGCCGGCTCGGCCGCGATCGACTTGAATTCCGTCTCGCCAACGCGCTCCGTAACGGCTCGGTAACGGTCTGCGGCCAGCGCCTTGAGAGCGGTGTCGGCATCGTCGACTGCCTGGAGGTGCTGAAGCCGCGCTGGGACGAGGCGCTGGCCGCGGCCGACGCGTTCAACGCCGCGCAGGACGGCGTCCGCCGCGGCGTCGGCGTCGCCTCGTGCTGGTACGGCTGCGGCAACACCTCGCTGCCCAACCCGTCCACCATCAAGATCGGCCTTCGGTCCGACGGTACGGTGGTGCTGCACCAGGGCGCCGTCGACATCGGCCAGGGCTCCAACACCGTCATCGCCCAGATCGCGGCGGATGCGCTCGGCGTGCCGCTCGCCGCTATCAGCCTCGAAGGCGGCGACACGGCGATCACGCCCGACGCCGGCAAGACCTCGGCGTCGCGCCAGACCTTCGTCAGCGGCCGCGCTGCACAGGCTGCCGCGACAGCGCTGCGCGAGAAACTGCTTCGTTTCGCCAATGTTTCGAGCCTTGCGGTGCTTGACCTTGTGCCGGGCCGGCTGGTCATCCGCGACGGCGACGCGGCGCGCAGCCTCGACCTGTCGGCCCTGCCGGTCGACGCCGGCGGCTATGTCTTCTCGGCCACCGAGAGCTACGATCCGCCGACCGCCCCGCTCGATGCCAAGGGACAGGGCAGCCCCTACGCGGTCTACGGCTACGGCGCCCAGGTCGTCGAGCTCGAGGTCGACCTGGCGCTCGGCACCGTGCGCCTGGTGCGCATCACCGCCGCCCATGACGTCGGCCGCGCCATCAACCCGCTGCTCGCCGAGGGCCAGATCGAGGGCGGCATCGCCCAGGGCATCGGGCTGGCGCTGATGGAAGAGTACGTCCCGGGCCGGACCGAGAACCTGCACGACTACCTGATCCCGACCATCGGCGACGTGCCGCCGATCGACACCATCCTCGTCGAGGTTCCAGATCCGGAAGGCCCGTTCGGCGCCAAGGGCCTGGGCGAACACGTGCTGATCCCGACCGCCCCGGCGATCCTCAACGCCATCCGCCACGCGACCGGGGTGCTGGTGACGAAGGTGCCGGCGACACCGAGCCGGATCCTCGCCGCGATGCGCGCCAGGGGAATGGGCCGATGAGCGAACTCGCCGAACGATTCGACGCTCCCGAGCCTGGGCCGGCCAGCGCCGGCGACAAGATCCGCTGCGACGCCTGCCCGGTCATGTGCTACGTCGCCGACGGCCGCACCGGCGCCTGCGACCGCTACGCCAACGTCGCCGGGCGCATCGTGCGCTGCGACCCGCTGGTGGTGCTCGACCATGCCGAGGAGGCCGGCGAGCCTGTCGTGCCGTTCCTCGAAGGCGGCGGCTGGGAAGGCGAGATCGTCAACACCGGGCGCCGCTTCGTCACCGCCATCGGCGCCGGCACGACCTATCCCGACTACAAGCCGGCGCCGTTCATCGTCAGCCAGGAGGTGGACGGCGTCGACCTCGTCACCGTCGTCACCGAGGGCATCTTCAGCTATTGCGGCGTCAAGGTGAAGATCGACACCGATCGCCACATCGGCCCGGAGACGGCGACCGTCCGCGCCGCCGGCGAGGCGGTCGGCCACGTCACCACCGGCGAGTACGGCTCGCAGATGCTGTCGCTCGGCGGCGTCCACCACCTGACCGGCGGTTCCAAGGCCGAAGGCCGCGTCACCTGCGACACGCTGGTGGCGCTGTGCAACAAGCAGGCGGTCGAGCTCACCGTCGACGGCGGTGCAGCGATCGTCGTCGAGGCGGGCAAGGCGCCGGTCATCGACGGCAAGACCGAGAGCCGCATGCGCGTCGGCTGCGGCTCGGCGACCATCGGCATGTTCGCCACGCAGTGGCGCGGGCTGGTCGACGAGGTGGTGGTCGTCGACGACCACATCACCGGCGTCGTCTCCGAGCACCAGGCCGGCAAGGTGCTCGGCTGGGCGGATACCGGCATCAGGATCCTCGGACGCCGCTCGACGCCCGGCCGCTACTTCAAGGTCTCCGAGCCGGGGCTCGGCTGGGGCGGCACCACCATCTCCGACCCGCTCGACATCCTCGGCCCGTGGAACCCGAAGAAGGGCGCCAGGCCGGGCCTCTCGCTGATGATGGTCTCGACCACCGGCGAGCAGTTCGCCTATTACGAGCTCGACGACGACCTGAAGCCGGCGAAGAAGCCGTTCCCCGAGCGTCTGGCGAAATCGGTCCGGCTGATCGAGGAGAACTGCGAGCCGGCGCTGTGCACCGTGCTCTTCGTCGCCGGGGCGGGAGGCTCGCTACGCGCCGGCGTCGTCGAGAACCCGGTCAACCTGACCCGCTCGGTGCAGGGCCTGAGGACCTACGTCACGGTCGGCGGCGCGCCGGTCTATGTCTGGCCGGGCGGCGGTATCACGCTGATGGTCGACGTCGCCCGCGTGCCCGACAACGCCTTCGGCTACGTGCCGACGCCGGCCGTCGTCGCGCCGATCGAGTTCACACTGCGCCGTGACGATTATGTGCGCCTCGGCGGCTATGAGAGCGAGATCCGAACGGTCGCCGACGTGCTCGCGCGCGGCGGCGAGTACGCCAACCCGCGCGTCGGCGCCGCGGCGCCGGCCGGCAATCTCTGGCCGCCGCTGGAGCAGCAGCGGCGCATGCCGGACGCGCCGCGGTGATGGCCCCGGCTCAGGCGCGGCTGCTCGCCGACGGCCGCCGGCTGCACCTCCACCACGGCCCCATCGACCTGATCGTCGAGGCCTTCGCCGAGCCGGACGAACGCGCCGCGGCCTACCGGCGGATCACGCAACGCTTCGCCACCGTGCTCGAGGAACTGGTCGACGAGTTGCCGGAGCTGCGCCGCCCCGCAGCCGCCGTGCCGCGGCCGTTCCGCGGCTCCACCGCGCGGCGCATGGAGCAGGCGGTCTGCCCGCTCGCTTCCGAATTCATCACGCCGATGGCCGCCGTCGCCGGCGCGGTCGCCGACGAGACGCTGACCGTGCTGGTCGAGGGCGGCGGCATCGACAAGGCCTATGTCAACGACGGCGGCGACATCGCGCTGTTCCTTTCGCCCGGCCGGTCGATCCGCGCCGCGGTGGCCGGCACCGGCAACGGATTTTCCGACCGGCTGGTGGTCGATGCCGCCGATCCGGTGCGCGGCATCGCCACCAGTGGCTGGCGCGGGCGCTCCCACTCGCTCGGCATCGCCGATGCGGTCACCGTGCTGGCGAAGAGCGCCGCCGACGCCGACGCCGCCGCGACCATGATCGCCAACGCCGTCGACCTGCCCGGCCACCCCGCCGTGACGCGCGTGCCGGCCTCGACGCTGTCGCCCGACTCGGACCTCGGCGACCGTCTCGTCACTTACAGGGTCGGCGCCCTGGATCGCGCCGAGATTGCCGAGGCGCTTGACCGCGGCCACGCCGCGGCCGAAAGGCTGCGCGATGCCGGGCTGATCGTCGCGGCGGCGCTGTTTCTCGGCGGTGCCGTGCGGGTCTGCGGTGCGCCCCGGCTGACGCCGGCGCGCGAAGTGATTTCGAGGGAGGTTACCGTCCATGCCTGAATTCCCCATTCGCAAGACCAGCCTCGTCGTCGAGGAGATCTTCCACGAGGGCGGCCCGGTCGCCGAACGGCCGCGCCGCCGCGCGGCGGCGATGGCCGTGGTGAAGAACCCGTTCGCCGGGCGCTACGAGGCGTCGCTGCAGGGCGCCATGGACGACCTGAAGCCGCTCGGCCTGATGCTGACCGACCGGCTGATCGCCGCGCTCGGCGACCGCGCTTCCATCGACGGCTACGGCAAGGGCGCCATCGTCGGGACGGCCGGCGAGAGCGAGCACGGGGCGCTGTGGCACGTGCCGGGCGGCTATTCCATGCGCGAGCGGCTCGGCGAGGCGCGCGCCATCGTGCCCTCGGCGATGAAGGTCGGCGCCTTCGGCTCCCGGCTCGACGTGCCGATCGGCCACATCAACGCGGCTTACGTGCGCAGCCATTTCGACTCCATGGAAGTGGGCATCGCCGACGGTCCGCGCCCGGACGAGATCCTGTTCGTCCTGGTCATGACCTGCGGCCCGCGCATCCACGACCGCATGGGCGGGCTGGCCGCCGCCGACATCAAGGCCCTGGACGGGCTGCGGTGAGCGGCGAGGACAACATCCTCAAGCTCGTCGACGCCGAGCCGGACGACGAGGGCTACCGGTTGCACGACCAGGTCGGCTTCATCCTGCGCAAGGCGCACCAGCGCCACGTCGCCATCTTCGCCGCCCATATCGGCGACCTGACCCCGCCGCAGTTCGCGGCGCTGGCGCGACTGCGCGAGGCCGGCGAGACCTCGCAAAACCAGCTCGGCGCGCTGGTGGCCATGGATGCGGCCACCATCAAGGGCGTCATCGACCGGCTGAAGGCGCGCGGCCTCGTGGCGCTCTCCCGCCATGCCGGAGACCGCCGCCGGCTGATGGTCAGCCTGACGCCGGAAGGCCGCGCTGCGGTCGAGCGGCTGGTGCCGCTGGCGCGGGCGATCACGGCGGAGACGTTGGCGCCGCTTACCGCGCGCGAGGCCGAGACGCTGACCAGACTGCTCGCCAAGATCGCCTGACGGCGGGCGGCGGCACTTCCCCACGAGCGGAGATCGCCGCGCAGGCGCGGGTGGGTGGTGTTTCGTCGAACGCGGCGAGGCCGGTACCCCGACCCGGCCGTCCGGCGACGGCCGACCTCCCCACAAGGAGGAGGTAAAGGCGCTGGCGCCCTTCTTCGCGGACAAGCGAGTTCGTGCCC
>CALFXR010000174.1 GCA_937958475.1 uncultured Mesorhizobium sp.
TTTCCCGCCTCTTCTTCAATGGCCAGGGCCGAAAGGCAGCGTGGCGCGGAGAAACTGCGTGCGGACGGGGCTCGGCATGTGGAGGGACAAAGCGACGGCGTCGCGCTCGCCCCTCATCCCCCTGCCGGGACCTTCTCCCCGTGAAGGACGGGGAGAAGGGGGGCGTCATCGCCCGTCTCGCCAATTGCTCCCGTTGCAGAAAGAGCGCTGCCGCAAAGGCCAGCGCTCCTCTCCCCGTACAAACGGGGAGAGGATGCCGGCAGGCAGGTGAGGGGCAACGGCGCCGGCCTTCACCGCCCGCCAGGGCAGGCGGGCCGCGCCGCCAGCCCTGGCTCCGTGGTCGCCATGGCCTGCGCCTTGCCATCGCCGTGCCGCCGTGACAGGCATGGGCCATGGAGTGGCGCGACGAGGGCATGGTGCTCGGCACCCGCCGGCACGGCGAGACCAGTGCGATCCTGGAGGTGATGACGCGCGCCCACGGCCGCCACCTCGGCATCGTACGCGGCGGCCGCTCGCGCCGCCTGCAGCCCGTTCTGCAACCCGGCAACCGCGTCGAACTCGTCTGGCGCGCCCGCCTCGACGAGCATCTCGGCACGTTCTCGGTCGAGCCGGTCGCGCTCAACGCGGCGCGGCTGATCGACAGCGCCTGTGCCGTCTACGCCCTGCAGACGCTGGCCGGACATCTACGGCTGCTGCCCGAGCGTGACCCGCATCCAGACCTGTTCGAGTCGCTTGCGGTGATGATCGATCACCTCGCCGAGCCGGCCGCCGCGGCCGAGCTGGTCGTGCGCTTCGAACTGCTGGTGCTTGAGGAACTCGGCTTCGGCCTCGACCTGTCCGCCTGCGCGGCGACGGGGACGCGCGAGGATCTCGCCTACGTCTCGCCGAAGTCGGGCCGTGCCGTGTCGCGCGCCGCCGGCGAGCCGTGGCGTGACAGGATGCTGCCGCTGCCGGCCTTCCTGCGCCGCGGCTCCGGCCTGCGCGCCGGCGCCGCCGATATCGACGCCGCCTTCCGCATGACCGGTTTCTTCTTTTCCCGCCACGTCTACGAGCCGCGCGGCATGGCCGAGCCGGAAGCCCGCGCCGGCTTCCTGGCCGCCGTGCGGAAAGCCTTTGCCGCCCCGCCTGCCATCGATGGAGACACTGCCGCATGAGCGAAGTCGAACTTTTCCCCGGATACGTCTCGCCGCTCGGCCTCGGCACCATTCCGCACGGGGAACTGGCGAAATATTCCGGGCTCGAGCTCCTGCAGCGCATCATCGACGGCAAGTATCCGGCGCCGCCGATCGGCGCCCGCCTCAACTACGGCCTGTCGGAAGTCTCCGAGGGCAGGGCGGTGTTCCGCGGTCTGCCCGGCGAGCGCCATCTGAACCCGCTCGGCGGCGTCCACGGCGGCTGGGCCGCGACGATCCTCGATTCGGCTCTGGCCTGCGCCGTGCAGACCCTTCTGGTCCCGGGCGAGGCCTACACCACGGTCGAGTTCAAGGTGAACCTGATGCGGCCGATCACGCCGAAGACCGGCGAGGTCGTCTGCGAGGGCCGCGTCATCCAGAAGGGCCGCACGCTCGCCGTCTCGGAAGCCTCGTTGAAGGACCGCGACGGCAAGATGCTCGCCTTCGGCACGGAAACCTGCTCGATCTTCCCCGCCGAAAGGCTGGCGCCGCGCTGAGCGAAGTTTTTCCGCCATATTCCCGTCGCGCCCGGTTGCGAGTACCTTGCGTCATCCGCAGGGTTGAGGGACCGCGATGCTGGAACTGCTTTCGATCCTTGGCGTGGTCGGCCTGATCGCCGTCGCCTATCGCCAGCAGCAGCGCATCGGGGTGCTGGAATTCGACCTCGAGGGCATGCGCAAGGCCTTCCTCGCCCATCGCGAGGCGGCGATGGGCGGCGCCTACGGCCAGGCCGCGGAGGCGAAGGCGGCGGGCGAAGAGCCGGTCGACGCGGCGTTGCAGGCCGAGGGGCCGGCCGCCGCGCCGCCAACCGAAGCGAAGGTCGCCGCGGAAGCCATTGCAGCCGAGACTGTCGCGGCGAACGCCGATGCTGGCGCGGACGCCGACGCCACTGCGGTCGCAGCGCCGGACGCCGCCGGTTCCGTTCCGGCCGAAGCGCCCGCGGGTCCATGGAGCGCCGCCGCGGCGGCGCGGGCTGCTTCGGCCGCCGGGGCGCCGGGCAAGCGCGCCGGGCCCGACATCGAGACCGCGCTCGGCACGCGCTGGGCGGTCTGGGTCGGCGGCCTGGCCCTGGCGCTCGGCGGCGTCTTCCTGATCCGCTACACGATCGAGGCGGGCATCTTCGGCCCGGAAGTCCGGCTGGCGCTCGCAGCCCTGCTCGGCCTGGTGCTCGTCGCCGGCGGCGAGGTGCTGCGGCGCATGGGCTTCGCCATGCCGGTCGAGGGGCTGAAGAACGCCTATCTGCCCGCGATCCTCACGGCGGCGGGTGCCTTCACGCTGTTCGGCGCCATCTACGCCGCCCACGGCATCTACGGTTTCATCGGCCCCGGCGCCGCGTTCACCCTGCTCGGCCTGGTCGGCATCGCCACCATCGCCGCGGCGCTGCTCCACGGCCAGGCGCTCGCCGGCATCGGCCTTGTTGGCTCCTATGCGACGCCGATCCTCGTCGCCTCGCAGGCGCCGAATCTCTGGGCGCTATTCGGCTTCATCGCCGTCGTGCTGGCTGCGACCGGCGTGATCGCGAGGCTGCGGGACTGGACGCCGCTGATGGTCGCGGCCTTCGCCGGCGCCGGCCTGTGGTGGCTCGTCTACCTCATCGACGATCCGCTCCCCGACACGGCGATCGTGCTCTTCATCAACGCCGTCGCCGTCGCCGTGATGGCCGTCGTCTGGCTCCGGCGCGACGAACCGGTCGCGGGCCGGATCGACGTCCCCGCCGCCGTGGCGTCTGTCTTCGTCGCACTCGCCGCGCTGGTGACCGTCGCGAACACGGCGCTGGCGCCGACCACGGGAATGGGAACGGCGGCCGCGCTGCTCCTCGGCCTGCTGGCGGCCGCGCTCTACCGCGAGACGGCGGTCGCCGCGCTCTTTGCCGCCGCGGCGGCGACCATGCTGATCTACCTGCACATCGGCCTGGGCGGAACCTTCGAGATCACGCTCTTCCACGAGACGCTCGCCATCGAGGGCACCCGGTCGGACGTGCCGGCCGGCAGCGCCCGGCTGTGGGGTGCGACCCTATCGCTCGCCTTCCTCGCCGCCGGCCTGTGGAGCGCGCGTCGCCATGCGCAGGACTGGCCGGTCCGCGCCGCGGCGTGGAGCCTCTTCGCGGCGTTGGTCCCGCTCGCCGTACTCACCGCCGTATGGGTGTCGTTCGGCAACCTCGATCGCGACCTCTCACACGCCGCGCTGGCCTTGGCGCTGGCGATCGCGCTGGCCGCCGGCGCGGAATTCGTGGCGCGGGCGGAACGGCCGTCGCTCGCCGGCGGCCCGGCCGTCTCCGCGCTTCTCGCCGGCGCCGGTTTCGCCTTCCTGCTCTTCCTGCACATGGGATTCGGCGCCTTCTGGACGACCGTGCTTCTCGGCGCCGCCGCCGCGCTGCCGGCTCTTGCGACCCGCCTGCGGACCTATCCGGCGCTCGGCTGGCTGAGCGTCGGCGCGGCGGTCGCGGTCGTCGCGCGCTTCGCCGTCGACCCCACGATCGTCGGCGCCGCGGAGCTGTCGACGACGCCCGTCCTCAACGCGCTGCTGCCCGGCTACGGCGTGCCGGCGCTCGCCGCGGCCTTCGCCGCCTGGCAACTCGCCCGGACCACGAACGGCCGGCCTCGCCTCGCGATGGAAGCTGCGGCGACGCTGTTCGGCCTGCTCACCGTCGCCATGCTGGTCCGTCACGCCATGAACGGCGGCGTCATCGACGGCGGCGCCCCGACGCTCGCCGAGCAGTCGATCTATACGCTCATCGCCATCGGCGGCGGCGCCATCCTGGTCGCGCTCGACGGCCGCTCGCCGAGCCCGGTGTTCCGCGTCGGCTCGATCGCCGTCGGCGTCGTCTCCGTCGCCTTCGTCGCGGTCCAGCACTTCTTCGTGCTCAACCCGCTCGTCACCAACGAATCGACGGGGACGATCGCGGTCTTCAACCTGCTCTTCCTCGGCTATCTCCTGCCCGGCGCGGCGATGGCCGGGCTCGCCGCCTACGCCCGCCACAAGCGACCCTTCTGGTACGTGGCGATGCTGGCGCTGGTCGCCTCCCTGCTCGGCTTCGCCTATGCGACGCTGTCGCTGCGCCGGCTCTTCCATGGCGAGTTCATCGGCCTGTGGAAGGATTTCGGCCAGCTCGAGACCTATTCCTATTCGGCGCTGTGGCTGGCGCTCGGCGTGGCGCTGCTCACGGCCGGCCTCCTCTTGAAGTCGCAGGTGCTGCGCCTCGCTTCGGCGGCCCTCGTCGTCGTCGCCGTGGCAAAGGTCTTCCTGCTCGACATGGCCGAGTTGGAAGGCGTCCTGCGCGCGCTCTCCTTCATCGGGCTGGGTGCGGTGCTGATCGGCATCGGCCTGTTCTACCAGCGCATGCTGACCCGGCTCGCCCGGGCCGAGCATGCCCGCGCCGAGGCGTCCTGAAAGGCGAGGCCGGCCGCGGTCCCGCGCCTTTCGTGGCAGCCTGGTCGCTCGTCTGCGCCTTCAGTCGAGGGCGGCAACGGCTTCGCGCGAAAAACCCCTCGTGAGCAGCCAGATCCCAAGGATGAGTTCCCAGAAGAACTCGGGGACCGTGGCCACGATCTGCACCGTCGAGGCAGCTTCGGTGATGCCGAACACGACCGCGATGCCGGCGGCGAGCAGCACCGGCCCGGCGACCAGGCCGAGGATCGACAAGGCGCGCGGGACGAGGCGGGTCTTCCACATCAACCAGCCGAGGATCAGGCCGTTGCCGACGCCCACCACGACGCCGGGTCCGAGGCGGAAGGTCCAGTCGTGCACGGCGACCAATGCCTTCCCGGCGACGAGCAGGGCGGCCTCGTCTGCTTGTCCGGCTTCAAGCCGCAGCGTGTTCAGCGCCATCATTGCGACGATGCCGACCGCGATGAAGCCGCTTTCGACGAGCCGTGCGGCGACGAAGCCCAGCGAGAGCGCCTCGCTCTCTTTCCGCAGCACCGGATGGAGGGCGAGCGCGGTCCCGATGTTGGCGGCGATCAGCACGAGTTCCAGGAACGCACCGCCGGCGACGCCGCGGTCGAAATCGCCGCCGAGCACGAAGGCGGGATCGGTGAGCGCCGGCGCGTAGAAGACAAGAAGCGCCGGGATCGACGTGGCGAAGGTGACGAGGAACAGGAAACCGGTCAGCCGGGCGAGGCGCTGGGCGTCGCCGAAAGAATCGCGGTTCGCGCGGGCGGCTGCGGGGCCGCCGGCGAGCGGCGACAGGATTGCGGACCGTGCATCCGCCGTGGTGGTCGTCATGGAGAGCCTCCTCGCTTCGGGGTGAGGCCCGATCGGTACGTCGTTGCAGTGAGCTGCGGAAGGCGCTGCACATGCACGTGATCCGTGCACATGACGCCATGTGAGTGGCGACTAAGACGCCGCGGCCCCGTTCCGCCGCGCCGCGCAGGCGCTCTTCACGGTCGTGCGCAGCCAGCGATGCGCCAGGTCGCCGTCCATGCGCGGGTGCCACAGCATCGAGATGGTGAAGGGGGCGACGGCGAAGGGCAGCGCGAAGGCGTGCATGTCGCGGCGCAGCCCCTCCGTGTGGCGTTCCGGAACGGTGGCGACGAGGTCCGTCTCGCGCGCCAGCGCCAGCGCGCTGGAGAATCCGTTGACGATGGTCGCGACGGGCCGCGTCAGGCCGGCGGTGGCGGCGGCATCGTCGATGTCGGCGCTGTGCAGGCCGCGGCGGAGCACCACGACATGGCCGGCGGCGGCGTAGAGGCCGCCGGTCACCTGCGCCCGCGCGAGCGGATGGCCGGCGCGCACCGCACCGATCCAGCGATCCTCGAAGAGCGGGACGGCGCGCAGCTCGGGCGCCGTGTCCTCGTCGACGACGCCGGTCTCGATGTCGACCTCGCCTTCGCGCAGCGGGGCGCTCTCCTTGTCCGACTTGGTGATGAAGCGCAGCACGACGCCCGGCGCCTGTTCCGCGATGGCGGCGAGCAGGCGCGGGCCGAACGTCTCCACGAAGCCCTCGCTGCTGCGCAGCGTGAAGCGGCGCTCGAGCCTGGCGAGGTCGAGTTTCGCCGCGGGCCGCAGCACGGCGTTCGCCCCGTCGACCAGCGCGCCGACCTGGGCACGCAGCTCGACCGCGCGCGGCGTCCGCACCAGGCCGCGCCCGGCGCGCACGAGCAGCGGATCGCCGGTGACCTCGCGCAACCTGGCAAGCGCCCGGCTCATCGCCGAGGGGCTGAGCCTGAGCCGGCGCGCGGCCCTGGCCACGCTCCCTTCGGCGAGCAACACGTCGAGGGTCACGAGTAGGTTGAGATCCGGCATGGTTCGCCTCCGGCAACATATGGCGTCTTGTGCACGGATAAGATGCGATCGCTGCGCATTCCGCAATATGTCGCGGCGGATTAGGTCACCGGCAGTTCAACTCGGAGATCCGATCATGCCTGCCCGCTTCGCTCCCGTCCTCTTCGGTTTCATCCTCTCGGCGCTGATGTCGCTCATCGTCTCCGGCATCGCCACCTTGCGCAATGCCGGTCCCGTCGACGGCTTCGTCGATCTCTGGCTCGGCGCCTGGCTGCCCTCCTGGCTGGTGGCGTTCCCGGTCGTGCTGTTCGTCGCGCCGGTCGCACGCCGCCTGGTCGGCCTGCTCGTCAGGGCGCCCGCGGCAAGCGCGCGCTGAGGGGAGGGAGAAATGCAACCGGCCACTTCCCAACGCTGGCGCCTCTTCGCCCTGTCCCTGGCGATGCTCCTGCCGTCCCTCGGCACGAGCATCGCCAACGTCGCGCTGCCCACGCTGGCGGAGACCTTCGCCGCGCCGTTCCGCGACGTGCAGTGGATCGTCATCGCCTATCTGATCGCGGTGACCGCGCTCGTCGTCGCGGCCGGCCGGCTCGGCGACCTGTTCGGCCGCCGGCGCCTGCTGCTCGCCGGCATCGCCGTCTTCGCCGTTTCCTCCGCGGCAGGCGCCTTCGCCGGGAACCTCTGGCTGCTGGTCGCCGCGCGCGGCGTGCAGGGCGCGGGCGCCGCCGTCATGATGGCGCTCACCCTCGCCTCGGTCGGCGACGTCGTGCCCAAGGCGGCGACGGGCCGCGCCATGGGCCTGCTCGGCACGGTCTCGGCCATCGGCACGGCACTGGGACCTTCTCTCGGCGGCGCGCTGATCGCAGCCTTCGGCTGGCCGTCGGTCTTCGCCTTCATGGCCGCCGCAGGCGCCTTGGCGTTCGCCTTCGGCGTCCGGCTGTTCCCGGACGATGCGGCGGGCGCGCCGCGCCGCCTCCGGCTCGACGCCTCCGGCACGCTGCTGCTGGCGCTGTCGCTCGGCGCCTATGCGCTGGCGACGACGCTCGACGCCTCGCTGGGTCTGGTCACTTCTCTCGCCGCCGCCGCAGGGCTCGGCCTCGTCGCCTTCGTCGTCGTCGAACTCCACGTCGAATCGCCGCTGATCCGGCTGCCGCTCCTGCGCGACCGGACCCTGAGCGCCGGCCTCGCATCGCTTTCGATCGTCTCGGCCATCGTGATGGCCACCCTCGTCGTCGGTCCGTTCTATCTCGCCGAGGTGCTTCGGCTGAGCGCGGTCGACGTCGGCCTGGTCATGTCGGTCGGCCCCGGCGTGTCGGCGCTGACCGGCGTGCCGGCCGGCCGCATGGTCGACCGCCTCGGCTCCTACACGGTCGCCCTGGCCGGCCTCGGCGGCGTCGTCGCCGGCTCGCTGCTGATGATCGCGCTGCCGGGCGCGTTCGGCGTCGCCGGCTATGTCGCCGGCCTCGCCACGATCACGGCGGGCTATGCGCTCTTCCAGGCCGCCGGCAACACCGCCGTCATGAACGGGGCGGCCGCCGATCGGCGCGGCCTCGTCTCCGCGCTCCTGGCGCTGGCCCGCAACCTCGGGCTGGTGACGGGCGCCTCGCTGATGGGGGCGCTGTTCGCACGGGGATCCGGCGGGATCGCCCTGCTCGGCCTCGAGCCGGGCAGCGCATCGGGGCTGCAGCTGACCTTCGCCGTCGCCGCCGCTGCCGCGGGCACGGCCCTCGCCGTCGCGGGCTGGGGGCTGCGTGAGCGATAGACCAGGGCGCGCGAGGGGCGCCTGACGGGGCAAGGGGGCCCGAATCCGTGCCCCTTTCGCCCGCGTCCTTGTTGCACCGCAGCAACAACTCTCCGCGATACATGCCCTGTGAACACTTGACGGATGGCAACGACCGTCATCATCTTGCGCCGCGTGCATGGGGCGCGGAGGAAGTTGCTTGCTACCTACTGATGCGGGGGACCCTTCGCATTTCCGCAAGGTCGTCGATTGCCAATGGGCCTGTCCCGCGCAGACGCCGGTTCCCGAATACATCCGCCTGATCGCCCATGGCCGTCATTCCGACGCCTACATGGTCAATTGGAAGTCGAACGTCTTCCCGGGCATCCTCGGGCGCACCTGCGACCGGCCGTGCGAGCCGGCCTGCCGGCGGGGCCGCGTCGAGGACGAGACCCTCACCGGCAGCCGCAAGGAGCCGGTGGCGATCTGCCGGCTTAAGCGGGTCGCCGCCGACAACAAGGACGACATCACGGGCCGCCTGCCGAAGGCGGCCTTTTCAAACGGGCGCCGCGTCGCCTGCGTCGGCGGCGGGCCGGCCTCGCTGACGGTGGCGCGCGACCTCGCCGCGATCGGGTACCGCGTCGACATCTTCGACGAGGGCAGGCTCGGCGGCATGATCCGCACGCAGATCCCGCGCTTCCGCCTGCCGGAGTCGGTGATCGACGAGGAATGCGGCTACGCCATCGGCGTCGGCGACGTCGTCGTCGACCGGACCCGGGTCGATTCGCTGAAGGACCTGATCGGCCGCGGCTACGACGCGATCTTCGTCGGCACCGGCGCGCCGCGGGGCCGCGCGCTGAACCTGCCCGGCGCCGCGGAAGGGGCGTCGAACATCCGCCTCGGCATCGAATGGCTGGCCAGCGTCTCGTTCGGCCACACCACGGCGATCGGCCGCCGCGTCATCGTGCTCGGCGGCGGCAACACGGCGATTGACTGCTGCCGCACCGCGCGCCGCCTCGGCGGCGACAAGGTCAGCGTCGTCGTCCGCTCCGGCTTCGAAGAGATGAAGGCCTCTCCCTGGGAGAAGGAGGACGCGCTCGCCGAGGACGTCGAGATCCTCAACTACCTGGCGCCGAAGAGCTTCGTCGTCGAGGGTGGCCGGCTTGCCGGCATGACCTTCCAGCCGGTGAAGGCCATCTACGACGAGAAGGGCCGGCGCGACCTCGTGCCGACCGGCGAGCCGGACCGCCTGATCCCATGCGACGACGTGCTCGTCGCCGTCGGCCAGGAGAACGCCTTCCCCTGGATCGAGCGCGACATCGGCCTCGAATTCCTCCCCTCCGGCCTGCCGAAGCTCGATCCGGCGACGTTGCGCTCGACGCTGCCGAACGTCTTCTTCGGCGGCGATTCGGCCTTCGGCCCGAAGAACATCATCTGGGCGGTCGCCCACGGGCACGAGGCCGCCGTCTCCATCGATCGCTTCTGCGAGGGCGAGGACGTGTCGAAGCGCCCGCCGCCCGGGGTCACGGTGATCAGCCAGAAGATGGGCATCCACGAGTGGAGCTACGACAACGACATCACCATCGACCCGCGCACGAAGGTTCCGCACCTCGGCAAGGCGGTGGCGATCGGCGACATCCGCGCCGAGGTCGAACTCGGCTATGACCTGCAGCTGGCGCTGAAGGAAGCGCGGCGCTGCCTGAACTGCGACGTGCAGACCGTCTTCTCGGCCGTCCAGTGCATCGAATGCGATGCCTGCACCGACATCTGCCCGATGGACAGCATCACCTTCACCGAAAACGGCGATGAGGCGGACCTGCGCACGCGTCTTTCGGCGCCGGCGCTCAATCCCGAACAGGACCTCTACGTCTCGCCGGCCCTGAAGACCGGCCGCATCATGGTCAAGGACGAGGACGTCTGCCTGCACTGCGGCCTGTGCGCCGAGCGCTGCCCGACCGGCGCCTGGGACATGCAGAAATACCTGGTGGAAATGTCGCACGCGGGGTGCCGGTCGTGACGATGCATACCCGCGGCCCGATCGCCGCAATCAACGATTTCGTCGTCAAGTTCGCCAACGTCAACGGATCGGGATCGGCCAGCGCCAATGAACTGTTCGCCCGCTCGATCCTCAGGATGGGCGTGCCGGTCAGCCCGCGCAACATCTTCCCCTCCAACATCCAGGGCCTGCCGACCTGGTACGAGGTGCGCGTCACCGAGCAGTGCTGGCTCGGCCGGCGCGGCGGCGTCGACATGATGGTCGCCATGAACCCGCAGACCTGGGCGCAGGACCTCAAGGAGATCGACAGCGGCGGCTACCTCCTCTACGATTCGACCCGACCGGTGGCGAAGTCCGACCTGCGCACCGACATCACGGTCATCGGCGTGCCGCTGACGGCGATCTGCAACGACACCTACAGCGACGTGCGCCAGCGCCAGCTGTTCAAGAACATCATCTGCCTCGGCGTGCTGTCGTGGCTGTTCGAGATCGACCCGAAGGAGATCGAGCGCCTGTTCGGCGAGCAGTACAGGGGCAAGGAGGCGCTGCTCGCCTCCAACGTCCGCGCGCTGAACCTCGGCCGCGACTATGCCCGCGACAACATCGACCCGGCGACCTGCCAGCTGAAGGTGCGCCGCGCCGACGCCGTCGGCGACCGCATCTTCGTCGAAGGCAACAACGCGACGGCGCTGGGCTGCGTCTACGGCGGCGCGACGGTGTGCGCCTGGTACCCGATCACGCCGTCGACCTCGGTCGCCGAGGCTTTCCAGTCCTACTGCAAGAAGCTGCGCCACGATCCGGTGACGGGCGAGGCGCGCTATGCGATCGTGCAGGCCGAGGACGAGCTCTCCGCCGTCGGCATGGTCATCGGCGGCGCCTGGAACGGCGCCCGCGCCTTCACCGCCACGTCGGGACCCGGCATTTCGCTGATGACCGAGTTCATCGGCCTGGCCTACTTCGCCGAGATACCGGCCGTGATCATCGACGTGCAGCGCGGCGGCCCGTCGACCGGCATGCCGACCCGCACCCAGCAGGCCGACCTGATCTCGTGTGCCTACGCGTCCAACGGCGATACCAAGCACGTGCTCCTCTTCCCCGAGGACCCGAAGGAGTGCTTCGACTTCGCCGCCGCCGCGCTCGACCTCGCCGACCGCCTGCAGACGCCGGTCTTCGTCATGTCCGACCTCGACATCGGCATGAATTTCCGGCTGTGCAAGCCGTTCGAATGGGACGAGGGCCGCACGCTCGACCGCGGCAAGGTGATGACCGCCGCCGACCTCGACGCGGGAAAGACATTCGGCCGCTACCTCGACGTCGACGGCGACGGCATCCCCTACCGCACCTTCCCGGGAACGCACCCGACCAAGGGCGCCTACTTCACCCGCGGCACCAGCAAGAACCGTTACGCCGGCTACTCGGAGGAGGGGTCGGTCTACGTCGACAACATGGAGCGCCTGCTGAAGAAGTTCGAGACGGCGAAGACCCTCGTCCCGGCGCCGGAGCGCCGCGACGCCCCGGCGCCGACCCGGCATGGCGTCATCTATTTCGGCTCGACCTCCCCATCGATGGAAGAGGCGCTGGACAGGCTGGCGGCGTCGGGCGTGCCGCTCGATGCGCTCAGGGTGAGGGCCTTCCCGTTCTCCGACGCAGTGAAGGACTTCATCGACGCCCATGACAGCGTCTTCGTCGTCGAGCAGAACCGCGACGGCCAGCTGCGTTCGATGCTCGTCAACGAGATCGGCATCGACCCGGCGCGGCTGGTGCCGATCCTCCACTATGACGGCACGCCGATCACGGCGCGCTTCATCGTCAAGGCCATCTCGTCCCATCTCGAGCAGACGTTCTCGATCGAGCGCAGGCTGATCCACTCATGACCTACATCGCCAAGCCGAAGCTGCACCATCCGGCGCTGCCGCAGAACGAGGCCGGTTTCACCCGCCGCGACTACGAAGGCACGATCTCGACGCTGTGCGCCGGCTGCGGCCACGATTCGATCTCGGCGGCGATCATCCATGCCTGTTTCGAGCTCAACATCGAACCGCACCGCGTCGCCAAGCTGTCGGGCATCGGCTGCTCCTCCAAGTCGCCGACCTATTTCCTCGGTAACAGCCACGGCTTCAACACGGTGCACGGGCGCATGCCGTCCGTGCTGACCGGCGCCAACCTCGCCAACCGCGAGCTGATCTATCTCGGGGTATCCGGCGACGGCGACAGCGCCTCGATCGGCCTCGGCCAGTTCGCTCACGTCATGCGGCGCGGCGTCAACATGCTCTACGTGGTCATGAACAACGGCGTCTACGGCCTGACCAAGGGCCAGTTCTCGGCGACCGCCGACCGCGGCTCGCGGTCGAAGAAGGGCGCGGTCAACGCCGACGCGCCGATCGACCTCGCCTCGCTGGCCATCCTGATGGGCGCCACCTTCGTCGCCCGCTCGTTCTCCGGGGACAAGACGCAGCTCGTGCCCCTGATCAAGGCGGCGATCGCGCACGAGGGCGCGGCGATCCTCGACGTGATCTCGCCCTGCGTAGCCTTCAACAACCATGCCGGCTCGACGAAGAGCTACGACTACGTGCGCGAGCACAACGAGGCGGTGAACCGGCTCGACATCTTCACCGGGCAGCCGCCGATCAGGGCCGACTACGCGCCGGGCACCGTGACCGAGGTCGAGCAGCACGACGGCAGCGTGCTGCGGCTGCGCAAGCTCGACGAGGCCTACGATCCGTCCGACAAGGCAGGCGCGCTGGCCCACATCCAGGAGCACCACGCCGCGGGCGAGATCGTTACCGGGCTGCTTTATTTCGACCCGACGCCGGGCGACCTCCACCACGGGCTGAATACGGTCAAGGCGCCGCTCGCCTCTCTGGCGGACGGCGAACTCTGCCCCGGCCCGGCGGTCCTGGCGAAGATCAACGCCGGGCTGAGGTAGGCAGGGCGTTCAATACGCCCGTTCCGACGCGGACGATGGACTATTCGGCGGGCGCCAGCGCCGGCCGCGCCACCGGCTTCTCGCGGATCGGCCAGTGGACCACGGCGGCGAACAGGCCGAGCAGCACGCCCAGCCACCACACCGGATCGTAGCTGCCCATGAGATCGTAGAGATAGCCGCCGAGCCACACCCCGAGGAACGAGCCGATCTGGTGCGACAGGAAGACGATGCCGCCGAGCAGGCCGAGGTGGCCGGTGCCGAACATGATGGCGACCAGCGCGTTGGTCGGCGGCACGGTCGACAGCCAGAGCAGCCCCATCAGCACCGCGAAGACGATCACCGACGTCGGCGTCTGCGGCAAGAGCAGGAAGGCCGTGACCAGGATCGAACGGCCGAGGTAGATCAGCGAGAGGAAGACCGGCTTCGAGTACTTCTGCCCGATCACGCCCGAGGCGAGCGAACCGATGATGTTGAAGAAGCCGATCAGTGCGAGCGCGATCACCGCGTAGCGCGCGTCGATGCCGATGTCGCGGATGTAGGCGGGGAAGTGGGCTGTGATGAAGGCGACCTGGAAGCCGCAGACGAAGAAGCCGGTGACCAGCAGGAGATAGCTGCGATGGCCGAGCGCCTCGCGCAGGGCCTCGGCCATCGTCTGCCGGAACTGGGCCTGGCTGTTGCGGCCCGTCGCCGCGTTGCCGACCAGCGGAATGGCCAGGATCGGAATCGCCAGCATGGCGATGCCCATATAGACGAGCGTGTCCGACCAGCCGAAGGCGTCGATCATGCCCTGGCTGATCGGGGCGAACACGAACATGCCCGCCGAACCGGCGGCGGTGCCGATGCCGAAGACCAAGGAGCGCCGCTCGGCCGGGACGTTGCGGGCGAAGGCGGCGAGCACGATGCCGAAGCCGCCGGCGGCGATGCCGAGGCCGACGAGCACGCCGCCGCCGAAATGCAGCGCCAGCGGGTCTTCCGCGAACGCCATCAGGATCAAGCCCGCGGCATAGATGACCCCCGCGAGCGAAAGCACGCGCCAGGTGCCGTACTTGTCGGCGATGGCGCCGAAGAACGGCAGGCCCAGGCCCCAGAACAGGTTCTGCAGCGCCATGGCGAGACCGAAGGTGGTGCGGTCCCAACCCTTGTCGGCGAGCATCGGCAACTGGAAGAAGCCCATCGCCGAACGCGGCCCGAATGTGAGCGCGGCGATGATGCAGCCGCAGACGATCATCAGCCAGGGAAGGCTGGATTTGCTGCGCGCTCTGTCGGAATTGGACATTGTTGGCTCCGTCGTGCGGGCCAATCCGTAGCCGAACGCGCTGATTGTTCAAATGAATTGATTGGATCGGTGCATTCGATTTGGTTGAAGTTATCCGGGAATAAGTACAGCTCTATGGCGTTGTAGGTTCATTCCCGAGCGCCAGCGGCCGCCAGCAGGATCGGATGGACGAGAAGAGGACGGCAATCGTGGCGGAGATCCCGCACATGCGGCGCTACGCGCGCGCCCTTTTGCGCGACCGCGACGCGGCCGACGACCTCGTCCAGGACAGCCTGGAGCGCGCTTTCAGCCGGCTCGATCATTGGCGCGAGGGGGAAAATCCGCGACGCTGGCTGTTCACGATCATGCACCATCTCTTCATCGACCACATGCGCAGGGACAGTCGGCGCCGCGTCGCGGCGGAGGTGCCGATCGAGGCCGCGCACGGCGTCGCCACGCCGCCGGCGCAACTCGACGGGCTGCAGTCCAGGGAAGTGCTCGACGCGCTCCACGCCATCGCGCCCGAGCGGCGCGCCGCCCTCGTCCTGGTGGCGCTGGAAGGCTATTCCTATGCCGAAGCCGCCAACACGCTCGGCATTCCGACGGGAACGCTGATGTCGCGCATTTCGCGCGGCCGCGAGGACCTGCGCGCCAGGCTCGACGACTCGAGCCGCCGCCGCACGATCAGGGTGGTCGAGACATGACCGCCCGGCCGTTCTCGGAACACGACATCCATCTTTCGCTCGACGGCGAACTGCCCGCCGAGGAGCGCGAGGAGTTCGAGGCCTGGCTCCAGCAGCACCCGGAGAAGAGGGCGCTGCGCGACCGTTTCGCCGCCGACCGGGAGAAGCTGCGCGCAGCGCTCGCCGGCGTCGTCGACGAGCCGCTGCCCGAGCGACTCGCCCGCTTCGGCACGGCGCGGCCCTCGCAGCGGCGCGCCTGGTCGTGGCGCCGGATCGCGGCCGGTGTCGCGCTGTTCGTCGCCGGCGGCGGGCTCGGCTATCTCGCCGGGTCGGACGCGCTGTCGCCGGCGGGGGCGCATGCCGCCCAGATCGCCGAGCGCGCCATCGAGGCGCATGTCATCTATTCGGCCGAGAAGCTGCACGTCGTGGAGGTCGGCGCCGACGAGAAGGACCACCTCGTCGGCTGGCTGTCGAAGCGCGTCGGCACGACTCTGGTGGCGCCGGACTTCTCCCAGTCGGGCTACGAACTGGTCGGCGGCAGGCTGTTGCCGGCCGATGCGCGCGCCGCGGCGATGTTCATCTACCAGGACGCCGCCGGAGCGCGCATCTCGCTCTACGTGGTGCGCGATTCGGGCGCCGCCGACACCGGCTTCAAGCTGCGTGAAGAGCTCGGCGCCTGTGCCCTCTACTGGCTCGACGGCGGCTACGGATACGCGCTCACAGCCACCAACATGCCGGGCGAAACGCTGCGTACGCTCGCCGGATCTGCCTATCAGCAAATGCTCGCCGCCCAGCGCGGCTGAGGCCGCGGCGGCGCCGCGCGCGCCCGCATCCTCGGCGAAAAACGGCGCGCGAAACGGCTTGCGCCGCCGGTGCGGTTTCGTCACAATTCGGCCCCAATCCGGGAGCGATGACGCGACCGAAGCCGGTGTTTTCCGCCGCCGGCGAAGCGGCCCAGAAGTTCCCTTTCAACCCCCCGTCGAGGCTGTCCGGCCCCCTCATGTCCGCCGCCATCCGTCAGGCACTTGCGTCCGACGTCGACGGCCTTGTCGCGCTCGAACACGCCGTCTTTACCGCCGAACGCCTGTCGCGCCGTTCCTTCCGCCGGCTGGTTGCGAGCCCGTCCGCGCGCGTCCTCGTCGCCGTCGACCGGGACCGCATCGCGGGCTGCGCCATCGTTCTCTTCCGAGCCGGCAGCCGGTCGGCGCGGCTCTACTCGATCGCCGTGGCGCCGGGCATGGCGGGAGCGGGAACCGGCCGCGCGCTGCTTGCGGCCGTCCTCGCCGCCGCTGCGGAACGAGACTGCACCGAATTGCGTTTGGAGGTCCGCGAGGACAATCCCCGCGCCATCGCGCTCTACGAGCTGAACGGCTTCGTCCCCCGGGGCCGCCGGCCCGACTACTATGCCGACGGCGCGACGGCCATTATCTATGCATGCCCCATCGCCGGCACGGCCGACGAGACGCGCCTGGAAGCCCGAGACGCAGGAACCGGAGAGCGGACGCCACAATGACCTGGGTCATCCTCACCGGCCGGCAGAGCGATCTCGACCAGGTCGCCACGCCGCACAAGATCATCACCAGCAAGGACTATCTCGCCCATCCGGCACTGTTCCGCGGACAGCGGCCGAAGGTCATCAACCTGTCGAACAACTACGGCTACCAGAGCCGCGGCTACTATGCCTCGCTGCTCGCCTCCTCGCGCGGCCACAAGGTGATCCCGACGGTCGAGACGATGATCGACCTGTCGGAGAAGAAGCTCTACGAGAACGCGCTTCCCGAGCTCGAGCTGGCGCTCAGCAAGTGCCGCAAGGACCTGGGCGGCACGATCCCCGGGCGCGTCACGGTGTTCTTCGGCATCGGGCCGTCGAAGGCCTGGGACCGCTTCGCCCGCCTCGTCTTCGACTGGTTCCGCGCGCCGGCGCTCGAGGTGACGATCAGGGATGCCGGCGAGTGGGCTTCGATTCGCAAGATCGGCTTCCTGCCGCTCGCCAGGATGAAGGAGGACGAGGAGAAACGCTTCCTCGAATGCCTCGAGAACTACACCAGCCGCGAATGGCGCGACACCAAGGCGCGCACGCCGGCCCGCTACACCTTCGCCACGCTGATCGACCCGCACGAGCAGATGCCGCCCTCGGAAATCGCCTCGCTCCGCTACTGGGCCAAGATCGCCGAGAAGATGGGCGTCGAGGTCGAGCCGATCACGAAGAAGGATCTCGCCAAGCTCGCCAATTACGACGCGCTGTTCATCCGCGAGACCACGTCGATCTCGAACCACACCTACCGCTTCGCCCGCCGCGCCCAGCAGGAAGGCATGCCGGTCATCGACGATCCGCTGTCGATGATCCGCTGTACCAACAAGGTCTATCTCAACGAGCTGATGACCCACAACAAGGTGCCGGTGCCGCCGACCGTGATGATCGCCGGGCCGGCCGACCTCGACCTCGCGGCGCAGACGCTGGGCTTCCCGCTGGTCCTGAAGATCCCCGACAGCGCCTTTTCGCGCGGCGTCAAGAAGGCGTCCAACCTCGCCGAGCTGAAAACGCTGGCCACCCAGTGGCTGGAGGATTCCGACCTCCTGATCGCGCAGAAGTACATTCCGACCGAATACGACTGGCGCGTCGGCGTGCTCGGCGGCCAGCCGCTGTTCGCCGTGCATTACCTGATGGCCAAGAAGCACTGGCAGATCGTCAACCACGACCGGCGCGGCAAGCCCGAGCAGGGCGGCATCAAGACCTTCACGCTGAAGGAGGCGCCGCCGATCGTGGTCGACACCGCCGTGCGCGCCGCGCGCTGCATCGGCGACGGCCTCTACGGCGTCGACCTGAAGGAAACGAAGGACGGCGTCTACGTCATCGAGATCAACGACAACCCGAACCTCGACCACGGCTGGGAGGATTCCGGCGAGAAGGACCAGGTCTGGGTGAGGCTCACCCAGTGGTTCCTCGACCGGCTGGAGAAGCAGGGGCGGTAGTTCGCCCCGCTACATCAGCCCCGCCGCGCCGCGTCGAGCGTTCCGAACCGTTCCATGAAATCTCGCTCGACATTGCCGGCAGGCCGCGGCGCCAGATCCAGTCCCTCGGCCGATACACCCCTCGGCCGGCCGAAGTACTTCGCCGCTTCGGCGATGGAGAAGCCGGCGAGGACCGTCGCCTCGAAGTATGCGGCGATCTGGTCGGCGCGCTTGATCTCCCTCTTCAGCTTCTCGGCGAGAACCGGCGGCAGCGAGAAGCGCAGGTGGATGGCGCGTTGCAGCCGTGCCTCGCAATCCTTGTAGCCGCCGCCCATCACCGACTTGAACGGCGAGATCATGTCGCCGATGACGTATTCCGGCGCGTCGTGGAGCAGCGCCGCAAGGCAGGAGTTCGCCGAGGAATCCGGGCACAGTTCCCGGAAGATGCTTTCCACGACGAGCGAGTGCTGGGCGACCGAGAAGGCGTGGTCGCCGACCGTCTGGCCGTTCCAGCGGGCGACGCGCGCGAGTCCGTGGGCGATGTCGGAAATCTCGACGTCGAGCGGCGATGGGTCGAGCAGGTCGAGCCGACGGCCCGACAGCATGCGCTGCCAGGCGCGGGGCGGGGCGCCGACGCGGTCGGCCATCAGGCGTCTCCCGCGACGGAATCGGACGCCGCTTCGGGGAAGCTGAAGCCGGCCCAGGCGGGGATCGCCAGCGACAGCGCCACGCCGCCGGCGGTGATCGGTTGGCCGGCGTCCATCGCGTCCTTGACCCGGTCGATGCGCACGATCGCCAGCGCGCCGGCTCCGCTCACCGTGCCGAGCGTGCCGAGCGCGCGTCCGCCGCTCTCGACCGCCGTTCCGGATGGCGGGAGCGCAGCGTCGGCCGAGGCTATGAGGACTCGCCGCCGCGCCGTGCCGCGATGCTGCATGCGCGAAACGACCTCCTGGCCGACATAGCAGCCCTTGCGGAAACCCACCCCGCCGGTCTGGTCGAGCAGGACGTCGTGCGGGAAGGCGTCGCCGAGCGCATAGTCGGCGCCGCTCTCGGCGATGCCGTGGACGACGCGCAAGGCGTGCCAGGCATCGGCGTCCGCTTCCGGACCCGCGGCGCCGCCATAGGTCCGTCGCACCCCGGCGTCGGCGGGAAAACGCGCGTCGCGCAGCGTTGATTCGGAACCTGAAGCCGTTGAATCGGGCTCTGAGGAACCGGAATCGCCTCCCCAGGCCGCTCCGACAAGTGCATGATCTTCCACGACAATCGTCACCTTCGCCCGCAGCTTGTAGAGGCTGAGCCGCTTGCCGAAGTCGCCGGCGACATCGCTGCGGCAGTCGAGCCGGAAGCCGCCCGGCGCCCGTGAGACCAGGAAGTCGAACAGGATCTTGCCTTGCGGGGTGAGCAGGGCGCCCGGCCGCAGCTCGTCGTCGGCGAGCGTCGACAGGTCGATGGTCAGGATGTTCTGCAGGAAATGCTCCGCGTCCTCGCCGGTGACGAGGATCAGGGCGCGGTCGGCGAACCGGACGTTTGGCATGGCGGGGGGCGGCCTTGCTTGCAAATCGGAGGGCCCTTACCTAAGGCCGGGCGCAAAGAGCGGCAAGGGCACATCCAGTGACGGCAACCTACGATCTCATTCTTCGCGGCGGAACCGTCGTCAACCAGGACGGCAAGGGCATTCGCGACGTCGGCGTGCGCGCCGGGCGTATCGCCGCCCTCGGCGACCTGTCGGCGGCTAGCGCCGGCAGCGTCATCGACTGCCGCGGCCTGCACGTGCTTCCCGGCGTCGTCGACAGCCAGGTGCACTTCCGCGAGCCCGGCCTCGAGCACAAGGAAGACCTGGAGACCGGTTCGCGAGCCGCCGTGCTCGGCGGCGTCACCGCCGTCTTCGAGATGCCCAACACCAGGCCGCTGACCACCAGTGCGGAAGCACTCGCCGACAAGGTGGCGCGGGCGACGAACCGCATGCACTGCGACTTCGCCTTCTGGGTCGGCGGTACGCGCGACAATGCCCGCGACGTCGCCGAACTCGAGCGGCTGCCGGGTGCGGCGGGCATCAAGGTGTTCATGGGCTCGTCCACCGGCGATCTGCTGGTCGAGGACGACGAGGGTGTCTACGAGATCCTGAAGAACACCCGCCGGCGCGCCGCCTTCCATTCGGAGGACGAGTTCCGCCTGCGCGACCGCCTCGGAGAGCGGATCGAGGGCGATCCCGCGTCGCATCCGGTCTGGCGCGACGAGATCGCCGCCCTGCAATGCACGCAGCGCCTTGTGGCGGTCGCGCGGCGGGCGCGGGCGCGCATCCACGTCCTGCACATCTCGACGGCGGAAGAAATCGACTTCCTCGCCGGGCACAAGGACGTCGCCACCTGCGAGGCGACGCCGCACCACCTGACGCTGTCTTCCGACGACTACGCCACGCTCGGCACGCTGATCCAGATGAACCCGCCGGTGCGCGCGCCGCGCCATCGCGACGGGGTCTGGCGGGGCCTCTCACAGGGTATCGTCGACGTGCTCGGCTCCGACCATGCCCCGCACACGCTGGAGGAGAAGGCGAAACCCTATCCGGCGTCGCCGTCGGGCATGACCGGCGTGCAGACGCTGGTGCCGATCATGCTCGACCACGTCAATGCCGGGCGGCTCACCATCGAGCGCTTCGTCGACCTGACCAGCCACGGCCCGAACCGCATCTTCGGCATGGCGCGCAAGGGCCGCATCGCCGTCGGCTACGACGCCGACCTGACGATCGTCGATCTCGCCCGCCGCGAGACGATCCGCAACGAACAGGCCGGCTCGCGCGCCGGCTGGACGCCCTATCACGGCCGCGAAGTCACCGGCTGGCCGGTCGGCACGATCGTGCGCGGCATGCGCGTCATGTGGGAAGGCGAGATCGTCGAGTCGCGGCAGGGCAGGGCGGTGGAGTTTTCCGAAGCGCTGCCGCTGTAAGGCAGTAGGCAGTCGGCAGTCGGGTGAAACGCCCGGACGTCACGATCTCCTGCCGATTGCCGATTGCCGACTGCCGACTGCCGCCCCTAATCCCCCGCGACGAAGAACTGCCAGCGCCCCTCCGGGTTGATGCCGACCCGGTAGAAGATGTAGGCGCCGTAGGATTTCATGTCGTCGTAGTCGCCGGCGGTGACGATCTTGAACAGTTCGACCCGCTGCGCCGGTGTCAGCCGCTCCAGCGGCACCGCGAAGAAATAGGGCCAGACATAGAGTTCGGCCGGCGTGCCGGCATCGAGATGCACGTAGCCGGCCTCGAGCACCTCCTCGAGGATGGCGAGGATCTCCTGGCCGCCCTCGTCGCCGGAAAGTTCCTTGAGAAAGGCGATCGGGTCCCCGTCGATGCCGCCGAGCGCGAACTGCGTTGCGTCGTCGCCCATGCCGACCAGAGGCCGCAGGCGCTCGATCTCTCCGCTCTTCGCCGCCTCGACGATCAGGTCGCGCATGCGCCTGACCGGTTCGGGGAGTGCGCCGAGATCATACTGGATCTCCGGGATCGGGGCATTGGGGTCGATATCGGGCCGCGCCGCCTGGCCGTCGCCGTCCGCTTCGCCGTCCGTGTCGCCGTCCTCGTCCGGGATCGCCGGCACGGCAGGATCGGTCGCAGGCTCTTCGCCGACGGAGGCGGGCGGGCTCGCCGGATCGGGAAGCGGCACGGTCCCGACGGGGGGCAGCGGTTCCTTCTCGATCCCCTCGTCGGGCTGCGCGGCCGGAACGTCGCCCTGCTGTATTTCGCTCAGTGCCCAGGCGGGAGCGGCGGCGAAGGGCAGAAGGACGAGCAGACCGGCCAGTAACAACGCCCAACCGTTCCGCGCGCGGCCCAGTCGATTTGCTCCGGTCGTGTCTCGTCTTGCCATCTCATGCCATCCGTCTTCAGACACCGCGGAACCTCAGGTTCCGGACAACCGATAAACCGCGATGGCGCCGGCGCGTCAATGCCGCCGAAGCAGAGGTTCGAATTCTCCGGCGATCACCTTCTCGCGCATGCGCTCGAGCAGGGAGAGGGCCGATGCTTCGCCGCTCGCTCTCAGGAGTTCGCCGAAGGCCGTCGACAAGGCCGCCTCGGCGATGATTTCCGGCTCGATACCCGCCGACAGACCCTCGGCCCAGGCCTCGCTGTGGCTCTCGACCGATGTCAGGCGCTTTTCCTCGCGCACCAGGGCATCGATGTCGTTGACGGCCTGTTCCATGCTGACTTCCATCCCCGTCAAGTGGCGATCCGGCGGAACGGATCAACTTGAGTCGTCCCTGTTAATGTCCCATTAAGGCTTTTTCTAACACACGATTTTCGGCTTGTGCGCCGCCATTGGCGAAAAAGTTAACAGCTTCCTAATTGCCGTAGCGCACCGCGATGTCGCGGCTCAGTTCCTCGCCTTCCTTCATGAAGCGGGCGATGGCCTCGGTCGCTGAGGCCGTGCATTTCACATAGGTGCCCTCGTAGGAGCGATAGCCGCGATTGAACGAGGCGACATAGCGCGCCTTGAGTTCGGCGGCGGGGTTCTCCGCCTCGATCAACTTCTGCATCTGGTCGCGCCACTGCGTGCCTTCCTCGCCGCACAGGTTGCGCAGGTAGTGCAGCGAGCCAAGCACTTCGGCGAGCCGCAGCAGCCGCGGCTGGAACGGCGCCTCGGCCGCCGGTGCAGGCGCGGTCAGCCCGGAAAGGGCGACCACGGCGGCGAAAAGGGCTGAATGACGGCGCATAAGCACTTCATGTCCAATGATTTTGTCGGCCGCAAGGCGCAATTGTCGCTATGGTTTCGCCGCCGCGGCGTTCGTGCCGGCCTCCCGGGCGCCGAGCAGTTCGCGGGCGATCTCCAGCACCGACAGCGTGATCGGCAGCGTCTCGAGTTCGTCGAGCCCGTACCATCCCGCCGCCTCGGCGTCGTCGGCGGCGACCGCTTCGCCGCCGACCCATGTTCCCGTCATGACGGTCAGGCGGTAGCGCACCGGACTATCGTCGCGTTCGCCTTCGACGCCGACCTCGGCAAGGACGGCGAGGTCTCCGGCGGTAAGGCCGGTCTCCTCGATGAGTTCGCGCCGCGCCGCCTCCTCCACTGTCTCGCCCGGCTCGATGCGCCCGCCGGGAAAGGCGTAGAGGCCGCGCGAGGGCGCCCGCCCGCGCCTGACCAGGAGCACGCTGCCGCCGCGCAGCAGTGCCACCGACACGGCGGGAATCTCACGGAGATCCGCTGTCTCGGGAGGCGCGGCAAAGTCGTCGCTTCGTGCGGCCATCGTCTCGGCGCTCCATCGGCGGGCTTGTCCGCCCGGTGTCCTTGTCGGTATGAGGGTAGCACCATGTGCGGACGCTTCACACTGACGGCGAGCCCCGAAGAGGTCCAGGCGCTGTTCGGCCTGCTCGACCTCGACGGATTCCCACCGCGCTACAACATCGCGCCGACCCAGCCGATCCTGCTCGTCATCGCCGGCCCGCCGCGCGAGCCGGGCTCCAATCTGCCCGACCGAAACGCGCTTCTCGTCCGCTGGGGCCTGATCCCGTCCTGGGCGAAGAACCCCAGGGACCTGCCGCTGCTCATCAACGCGCGCTCGGAGACGGCCGCCGAGAAGAACGCCTTCCGCGCCGCCATGCGCCACCGCCGGGCGCTGGTGCCGGCATCCGGCTTCTACGAATGGAAGCGCGACGGGAAGAAGTCGACGCCCTTTTTCATCCGTCCGAAGGGCGGCGGGATCGTCGCCTTCGCCGGCCTGATGGAAACCTATGCCGAGCCGGGCGGCTCCGAGATCGACACCGGCGCCATCCTGACGACGGCGGCCAACGCCGACGTCGCCGCGATCCATGACCGCATGCCGGTCGTCATCCAGCCGTCCGACTATGCCCGCTGGCTCGACTGCCGCACGCAGGAACCGCGCGACGTCGCCGACCTGATGCGCCCGGCCGAGCCCGGCTTCTTCGAGGCGATCCCGATTTCGGACAAGGTCAACAAGGTGGCCAACAGCGGTCCGGAGATCCAGGTGCCCGTCGCTGCGGGCGAGGCGCCGAAGGCTGTTCCTTCGCCGGAAAAGACGCCGAAGGGCGATCCGCAGCTGAAGCTCTTCTAGCCGCCGGTGCGGCATGTGCCGCGCCGTGCCGGGCGGATCAGGCCGCGGACTTCGCCGCCGCCGGCGTGGTCTTGCGCTTCTTGGCGTGCATCAGCGCCGCGACGATCGCGGCCGGGCCGATAGCGCGGTAGTGGGTGGCGAGCGCCGCGTACTGCTTGCGCGCACGGTCGGACTCGTTCCTGATGACAGGCATTTTTTCTTCCCTTGGGTCACGGTGTGTCATGGGGCTGCAGATGGTTACCGAATTCGACCAAATCGTGACACGGGCCGAAATTCGGTGTCATTTCCCGGTTTCGTTTGTATGGACATGTTTAATAAAATCTTGCCGATCGCATGACGGCGCGGAAACGACACGCTGTCGCGGCGAAAGCGACTTGACGGCCGGCGGGCCGAGGCGCGATAAGCGGCCCATGAAAACGTCCTTCGCCACTATCGGCATTTGCATTATTGGCTAGCGCGCGCGCTGGTCCGGACGTTTTCGCCCTCTTTCCCCAAAGACACGACAACGAACCGGCCAGCGGGCCGAAGCGTGCCTGGCCGCTTCATGCACGGTTGGTGAGGGTCCGGGGTTTGGAGGATCGATGTCCGAGGGTTTCAAGGGGCTCAGGCTCTACAACACGCTGACGCGCGCGAAGGAGGACTTCGTCCCCCTCGATCAGGCCAACGTGCGCATGTATGTCTGCGGCCCCACCGTCTACGACTACGCCCATATCGGCAACGCCCGCCCGGCGATCGTCTTCGACGTGCTCTTCCGTCTGCTGCGCCATCTCTACGGCGCCGACCGCGTCACCTACGTGCGCAACATCACCGACGTCGACGACAAGATCAACGCCCGCGCCCTGCGCGACTACGGTGCCGAGATCGCGGCCGGCCGCTTCTCGCTCAACGAGGCGATCCGCAAGGTCACCGAGCCGACCTACGAGCAGTACCAGAAGGACGTCACCGCGCTCGGCTGCCTTCCGCCCACCTTCCAGCCGCGCGCCACCGAGTTCGTCCTGCCGCGCGCCGACGGCAAGGCCGACATGATGACGCTGATTCAGTCTCTCATCGACCGCGGCCATGCCTATGTTTCCAATGGCGAAGTCCTGTTCGACGTGACCTCGATGGCCGACTACGGCCGGCTCTCCAAGCGACCGCTCGACGAGCAGCAGGCCGGCGCGCGCATCGCGGTGGAGGCGCACAAGAAGAACCCCGCCGACTTCGTCCTGTGGAAGCAGAGCACCGCCGAGGAGCCCGGCTGGGAAGCGCATTTCGACGTGCCCGGCGGCGGCCACGTGCACATCCACGGCCGGCCCGGCTGGCACATCGAATGCTCGGCCATGTCGGCCGCCTATCTCGGCGAGGTCTTCGACATCCATGGCGGCGGGCTCGACCTGATCTTCCCGCACCACGAGAACGAGATCGCCCAGTCGCGCTGCGCCCACGGCACCGAGGTGATGGCCAAATACTGGCTGCACAACGGCTTCCTGCAGGTCGAGGGCAGGAAGATGTCGAAGTCGGAGGGCAACTTCGTCACCATCCACGAATTGCTGGAGACGGAGAAGTTCGGCGGGCGCAAGTGGCCGGGCGAGGTGCTGCGCCTGGCCATGCTGATGACGCACTACCGCGAGCCGATCGATTTCTCGGTGAGACGGTTGGAGGAGGCGACGAATCTGTATCGCCGTTGGGGTCGTTTCTCTGATCAGATCGGCGACGAAGAAATCGGTCCCGATGAGGAGTTGCTGGACCTCCTCAAGGACGACCTCGACTTCTCAGGGTTACTTGCCGCATTGGCAAAGCTGACCCCGATAGCCAACGGTGCTTTTTTTGGCGCTGGCGAACCACCTTCGCCAAATGAAGTCGAACATGCCGCCAATGTGGCACGCAGGAGGATTGTCGGAACGGTGCGGTTCCTTGGCTTTAGGTTTGAGAGAGCCGGCGACGTCCGATCTATCGTCATCCGCCGCCTCGCCTTCATCGCGTCAAAAAACTGGGCCGAGGCCGACCGCATCCGCGACGAACTCCTGGCTCAAGGCATCCAGCTGAAGGACGGCAAGGACCCCGCCACCGGCGAGCGCACCACGACGTGGGAGGTGAAGAGGTGAAGGACGATGCAGGCGCCGGCGCGATCCCTCCCCCTCGAGGGGAGGGTGGCCGCGAAGCGGCCGGGTGGGGTCGTCTCCGCCACGCGCGGCGCCCTTTCTGCACTCGCGAACAGAGGGGTGCGAAGGCTGTGAGCCGCACCCGTATCCTGGCCGAAACCCGCCAGAAGGCCCGTTCGCTTCGCAAGGCGATGACGAAGGGCGAGGTGCTCCTCTGGCTCGAAATGCGCGCCCTGAAGGCCGACGGCCTTCATTTCCGCCGCCAGGCTCCGGTCGGACCCTATGTCGTGGATTTCGTATGTCTGGCAGCCGGCTTGATCGTCGAAGTGGACGGTGATCTTCATGAGACCGAGGCCGGAAGACGGCACGACGCAAGCCGCGACGCATACCTGCGGTCACTTGGCTACAGAGTCATGCGCGTCGACGCGCCGGAAGTGCCGGCAAATGCCTGGCACGTCGCACCGGAAGTGAAGGCCGAGGCCGGCCGCCCGCACCCCACCCGGCCGCTTCGCGGCCACCCTCCCCTCGAGGGGGAGGGATCGCGCCGCGGCTGTCGGCAACCTCACCCGGGAGGGGAGAACGCATGATCGACCACACCGGCATCCCCGTGTCCGACCCCGCCAGGGCCAGGGCCTTCTACGACGCGGCGCTTGGCGCGATCGGCGCGAAGCTGCTGATGACCGTTCCGAAGGAGTTCACCGGCGGCAGATGGGTCGCCGGCTACGGCCGCGGCAAGCCGGATTTCTGGCTGACGGAATCGGCCGACATCGGTCCCGGCCGCCACTACGCCTTCACCGCTGCCAGCCGCGCCGAAGTCGACGCCTTCCATGCGGCAGCGCTTGCCGCCGGCGGCCGCGACAACGGTGCGCCGGGCCTGCGCCCGCACTATCATGCCGACTACTACGGCGCCTTCGTCTTCGATCCCGACGGCAACAATGTCGAAGCCGTCTGCCACAGGCCGGAGTGACCCCATGACCCTCGACAACCGACCCAGCTATTCCGGCGGCTGCCAGTGCGGCGCGGTGCGCTTCCATGTCGAGGGCGCGCTCGGCGACGCCTCCGTCTGCCACTGCCGCATGTGCCAGAAGGCCTCGGGCAACTTCTACATGCCGCTGGTCTCGGTGCGCGAGGCGAAGCTCACCTGGACGCGCGGCAAGCCGAAGCGCTTCCGTTCCTCCAGTGCCGCCCATCGCGGCTTCTGCGCCGAATGCGGCACGCCGCTGACCTACGAGGCGCCCGACGGCATCGCGCTCGCCATCGGCGCCTTCGACCATCCCGAGGAGATCGCGCCGAAGATCCAGTGGGGTGTCGAGGCGAAGCTGCCCTACGTCGACGACGTGCCGCATTTGCCGCAGGAGGAGACGCTGGCCGACCAGGACGCCGCGTCCTTCCTCGCCACGCTGGTCTCCTACCAGCATCCCGACCACGATACCGACACATGGCCGCAGGCAGCCCGGCCGGGCGAGGGCGCATGAGCGCGGAACCCGTCACCGGCGGCTGCCAGTGCGGCGCGGTGCGCTTCCGCATCGCCGGCCTCGGCCGCGCCTCCATCTGCCACTGCCGCATGTGCCAGAAGGCGTTCGGCTCGTTCTTCGGCCCGCTGGTCACGGCAAGGGGCCTGGAGTGGACGCGCGGCGCGCCGGCCCGCTTCGACAGCTCCAACGTGGTCCGGCGCGGCTTCTGCGCCGCCTGCGGCACGCCGCTCACCTACGAATACGAGGGCGGCACCGAGATCGCCATCGGCGCCCTCGACGATCCGGAGCTGGCGCCGCCGGCGATTCAGGTCAACCCGGCCGACAGGCTCTCCTATGTCGAGGGGCTGCACGCGCTTCCCTGGCGCATGGCGGGCGAAAGTGCTGCCGTCGATGCCTTCATGGCCTCGGTCAGGGGACGCCAGCATCCCGACCACGACACGGAATCCTGGCCGCCGGCTTCACATGACAAAGGCGGGACGACATGAGCCTGAAGACCCTCTATCCCGAGATCGAGCCCTTCGACAGCGGCATGCTCGACGTCGGCGACGGCCATTCCATCTACTGGGAGCGCGCCGGCACCCGCGGCGCCAAGCCGGCCGTCTTCCTGCACGGCGGGCCGGGCGGCGGCATCTCGCCGAAGCACAGGCGGCTGTTCGACCCGGCGCTCTACGACATCGTCCTGTTCGACCAGCGCGGCTGCGGCCGCTCGACGCCGCATGCCGAGCTGGAGGCCAACACGACCTGGCACCTCGTCGCCGACATCGAGCGCCTGCGCGAAATGTGCGGCTTCGAAAAGTGGCTGGTGTTCGGCGGCTCCTGGGGCTCGACGCTGGCACTGGCCTATGCCGAGCGCCATCCAGAACGGGTCAGCGAACTGGTGCTGCGCGGCATCTACACGCTCACCCGGGCCGAGCTCGCCTGGTACTACCAGTTCGGCGTGTCGGAGATGTTCCCCGACAAGTGGGAGCGCTTCCTCGCGCCGATCCCGGAGGGCGAGCGCGGCGACCTGATGGCCGCCTACCGGCGCCGGCTGACCGCGGCCGACCGCACGGTGCGCATGGAGGCCGCCCGCGCCTGGAGCCTGTGGGAAGGCGAGACGATCACGCTGCTGCCCGAGCCGGAGACCAGCGGCAAGTTCGGGGAGGACGATTTCGCCATCGCCTTTGCCCGCATCGAGAACCACTTCTTCGTCCATGCCGGCTGGCTGGAGGAGGGGCAGCTGATCCGCGACGCCGATCGCCTGAACGGCATCCCGGGCGTCATCGTCCACGGCCGCTACGACATGCCGTGCCCGCTGCGCTACGCCTGGGAGTTGGCGAAGGCCTGGCCGGACGGGAAACTGCACATCATCGAGGGCGCCGGCCACGCCTATTCGGAGCCGGGCATCCTCGACCGGCTGATCCGCGCCACTGACGCTTTCGCCGGCAAGGCGGAGTGAGCGGCGATGGCGGCCAACCCGAACCCTTCCAGCCAGATGCCGAAATGGCTCCTCTACGCCATCGCCGGCAAGATCGTGGCGGTGGTCCTGATCGTGGTCGCCGTCCTCTGGTACGCCGGCATCTTCTGACGGAATGACAATGAAACGCGAACGCCTCTACCTCTTCGACACCACGTTGCGCGGCCCGTTCGCCCGCAGCCGCGAAGCGTGCGAGGACGGACAAGACCAGAAGACCGTCACGCGGTCCAAGAGCCAACGATGATCCGAGAACGCCTCTATCTCTTCGACACCACATTGCGTGACGGCCAGCAGACGCCGGGCGTCGACTTCTCCGTCGACGACAAGATCGCCATCGCGAAGATGCTCGACGCGTTCGGCATCGACTATGTCGAGGGCGGCTATCCCGGCGCCAATCCGACGGACACGGCCTTTTTCGCCCGGAAGCGCACGGAAAAGGCGAAGTTCGTCGCCTTCGGCATGACCAAGCGCGTCGGCGTCTCCGCCTCCAACGATCCCGGCATCGCCGCCCTTCTCCAGGCGAAGTCGGATGCGGTGTGCTACGTCGCTAAGAGCTGGGACTACCACGTCCGCGTCGCGCTCGGCTGCACCGAGGACGAGAACCTCGACGCCATCCGCGCCTCCGTCGAAGCCGCCCGCGACGCCGGCAAGGAGGCGATGGTCGACTGCGAGCATTTCTTCGACGGCTACAAGGCCAATCCGGCCTATGCGCTGGCCTGCGCGCGCACCGCCCACGACGCCGGCGCCCGCTGGGTGGTGCTGTGCGACACCAATGGCGGCACGCAGCCGTCGGAGGTGCGCGCCATCGTCGAGGCGGTCGTCGCCGCGGGAATCCCCGGCGCGCGCCTCGGCATCCACGCCCATGACGATACCGGCCAGGCGGTCGCCAACTCGCTGGCGGCGGTCGAGGCCGGCGTGCGCCAGGTGCAGGGCACGCTGAACGGCATCGGCGAGCGCTGCGGCAACGCCAACCTCGTCACCATCATCCCCACCCTCGTGCTGAAACCCGCCTTCGCCGAGCGTTTCGAGACCGGCATCGACGCCGAGGCGCTGGCGGGCATTTCCCGGCTTTCCCGCGCGTTCGACGAACTGCTCAACCGCGCGCCCGAGGCGCAGGCGCCCTATGTCGGCTCGTCGGCCTTCGCCACCAAGGCCGGCATCCATGCCTCCGCGCTCGCCAAGGAACCGAAGACCTACGAGCACGTGCCGCCGGAATCGGTCGGCAACCGCCGCCGCGTCATGGTCTCCGACCAGGGCGGCAAGGCCAACTTCGTCGCGGAGCTGAAGCGCCGCGGTGTCGACGTGCCGCGCGACGACGGCAGGCTCGACGCGCTGATCGCCGTGGTCAAGGAGCGCGAGGCCGAGGGCTACGCCTACGAAGGCGCCGACGCCAGCTTCGAGCTTCTCGCGCGCAAGATGCTGCACACCGTCCCCGACTTCTTCAGGGTCACCTCGTTCCGCTGCATGGTCGAGCGCCGCTTCGACGCCAACGGCAATCTGAAGACCGTCTCCGAGGCGATCGTGAAGGTTCTGGTCGACGGCGAGGAGCGCATGTCGGTCGCCGAAGGCCACGGGCCGGTCAACGCACTCGACATCGCGCTGCGCAAGGACCTCGGCCGATACCAGGCCGAGATCGCCGACCTTGCCCTGGTCGACTACAAGGTGCGCATCCTCAACGGCGGCACCGAGGCGATCACGCGCGTCCTGATCGAATCGCACGACGCCACCGGCGCGCGCTGGTGGACGGTCGGCGTCTCCGACAACATCATCGACGCCTCGTTCCAGGCGTTGATGGACTCCATCGTCTACAAGCTGATGAAGAACCGCGAGATGGCCGGGCTGGTGGCGGCGGAGTAGCGGCGCTGCAGGCTCTACGGGCGACCGTTCGCCTTCGGTCCGGCCCGGCGTTTCCCCGGGGAGCCGGACAATCCCGCTTGGACCATCAGGCGGAATGAAGTGAACCATCAGAAGAATGACATGGTCATCGGTGGTGCCGGCGGGCATAGCAGCGCCATGAACGACACGTCCGCAGACCAGTCCGGCGCCGCCACGCGGGGCTTCTTCTTCGCCTTCTCGGCCTATGTCTTCTGGGGCGTACAGCCGATCTTCATGAAGCTGGTCGCACACATGCCCGCCGCCGAGGTGGTCGCGCACCGCGTGCTGTGGTCGCTGCCGATCGCCGGTGTCGTCATCTGGGCGCTCGGGCGCACGGCCGATCTGAAGGCGGCCCTGCGCTCGCCGCGCACGCTCGCCATGGCGGCCGTCACCGCGACCATCATCTCGGTCAACTGGGGCATCTACGTCTGGGCGATCGCGGTCGACCGGGCGATCGATACCGCCCTCGGCTACTACATCAATCCGCTCGTCAGCGTGGTCATGGGCGCCGTGCTGCTCGGCGAGAAACTGGCCATGCCGCAGATGGTCGCGGTGGGCCTGGCCCTGGTCGCCGTCGTCGTGCTCACCGTCGATGCCGGCGGCCTGCCCTGGGTGTCCCTGGCGCTGGCGCTGACTTTCGCCGCCTACGGCTTCCTCAGGAAGACGCTGCCGATCGGGCCGAGCCAGGGCTTCTTCCTCGAGGTGCTGATCCTCTGCCTGCCGGCGCTCGGCTACGTCGCCTGGCTCGAATTCCACGGAGACAACCATTTCGTCGCCGCCTCGCCGAACGACATGATCCTGCTCCTGCTGTGCGGCCCGGTCACGGCGACGCCGCTTCTGCTCTATGCCTTCGGCGCCAAGCTGCTGCGCTACTCCACGATCGGCATCATGCAGTACATCGGTCCATCGATCGTGCTGCTGATCGCCGTGTTCGTCTTCGGCGAGCCGTTCGGCGGGGTGAAGGCGGTCGCCTTCGGGCTGATCTGGACCGCGCTCGCCCTCTACACCTGGTCAATGTTTTCCGGACGCGGCGGCGGCGCCACGTCGCGTAGCGGGACGCGCTAGCGGCGCCGGCCGATGCGGCTGACCGCGAAGAAGACGCCGGCGGCGACGCCGAGCGAGACCAGCGATACGAGCCCGAATCCCGTGCGGCTCTCGGCGAGAGGCACGCCGCCGACATTCATGCCGAACAGGCCGGAGATGATGCTCATCGGCATCAGAACCGCGGTCAGCACCGACAGCACGTAGAGCAGCCGGTTGGACTCCGCCGAAAGCTTGGCCATCAGCTCGTCCTGCAGAAGACGCGCCTTCGACTGCATCTGTTCGCTGTCCTGGAGCAGCGTCGTCGCGCGTTGCGACAGGCGGGCGACCATGTCCGAGAGCGATTCCGGAAGCTGGCCGGCCAGTATCGGCTGGGTATGGCGTAGAAGGCTCGACACCCCGGCCACGTGTCGATGCACGAAGACCAATCGCCGTCGCGCGGCCGAAAGGCGCTCGCGTTCACGGTGCCAGCTGTCGCCAACGACGCCGTCTTCGATCGAATCGAGTTCGGCGCCGATCGACGTGACGTCACCGGCAAGCAGGTTGAGCGATTGCAGTACGATCGCCTCGGTCAGTTCGGCCGGTGAGCGGAACGCCTTCTTCTGCTGCTCGATCTGGCGGCGCAGGTCGTCGACCGATTGCAGCGGATGGCGACGAGCGCTGACGAGACCGGTCGCGTCGAAGGCGAAGCGGAAGTATCCGATCTCGCTGGCCTCGGTATAGTGCCGGTGCCGCGTGTCGGTGATCGCGCCGTGCAGCCAGCCGTCCTCGTAGTCGAGAAACTGCCCGTCGCTGGAGGCAAGCAATCCGGCGCGGACCCCATCGGGCAGGTGCGTGTCGGCTTCGATGCTGCGTCGTGCGCGGGCGTCGGCGAGCGCGTAGTTGCGCCAGCGCCACGCCACCGGCGCGCCGGGCGGGGCAAGCCGGCCCTCGGAATCGAAGTCGAAGGCCAGCGCGGCCGGATCGGTCACTTCTGGGCGCTCTCCCATTGCGCGCTCACAGCTTGTCGATGACCGATTCCACCCCTTCGGCCGGTGCGCCGTCT
>CALFXR010000175.1 GCA_937958475.1 uncultured Mesorhizobium sp.
CACGATCTGATCGACGCGGTGCTCGGTTCGCGCCCGATCTCCCCCCTCGTGGGGGAGGTGTCGCCGAAGGCGACAGAGGGGGGCGCTGTCCCGCCGGCCTCTCATTCCTTCACGCCCCCCTCTGCCCTGCCGGGCATCTCCCCCACGAGGGGGGAGATCGGCCAATCGCCTGCGAGCGGGAGCAACGACGACCTCCTTGCCATCGTGCGCCGCGTCGAGGCGCTCGGCGCGCTGCTCGACACCGACGAAGGCCGCAACCTGCTCGCCGGCACCAAGCGCGCGGCAAACATCCTCGCGGCCGAGCAGAAGAAGGGCACGGCGGTCGCCGACGCCGTCAACCTCGCGCTGTTCCGCCACCCGGCCGAGACGGCCTTGTTCGACGCGGTCAATCACGCCGAGAAGGCGGCCGGCGAAGCCATTGAAAGGCAGGACTTTTCAGCCGCCATGCGCGCGCTTGCAGCACTGCGTGAGCCGGTTGATTCATTCTTCGAGGACGTTCTCGTGAACGATGAGGACGAGGCCGTCCGGGCCAACCGCCTGGCGCTGCTGGCACGCATCCATGCGGCGACCGCGCAGGTCGCCGACTTCTCGCGCATCGCCGGCTGAGCGGCCGCCCGGCCCCTTCGCGGGGCCCGGGCGGCGCGGCGCCTCAGTAGCCGACGATGCGGACCTTGACGCTGTTGCTGTAGACCTCGACCTCGACCAGCGGCTCGCCGTTGGCGATGGCGTTGCGGGTCGCGCCGCTCATGGCGCTGCTCTTGTTCAGCATCTTCTCGAAGCGCGCCCGCGACGAGGTCGAGCGGAACCACGGATCGCTTTCGTCCTCCGGATCGCGGATGCCGAACTTGTGGAAGTTGGCGCGGTCCTGACGCACCATCTGGGCTGCCGTGTCGAGTGCGTAGCCGTCGCTGGCGAAGTGGTCGGACGACGAGATCCTCGCGACATACGAACCGAGGAACTGGTCGGCGAGTGCCGGGCTCGCCGCCGAAAGCGCGGCGAAGGCTGCTGCCGCGAGGACATGTCTTCTGCTGATCATGGTTGAAATCCCATTGCCCAAGTGACCGGATGCGGAACGTATTTCTCGCATATTCGACAATCGCCGCCATTGCTCGAAATCAACGGCACTACGGTTTTGCGGTGGAAATCCCGTGCGGCCGGATCGCGGCCTATTCCGGCTTGCGCGTCGGCGGCTCGGGCGGCGGCGGCGCGGCGGGGGGGCTGTCGCGCCTGGGCGGTGCGTCCTTCCGCTCCGGGCCGGGAGCGGCGCCGGCCGGCGCCTTCGCCTCGACCTTGACCGGCTCGGCGGGCGCAGCGCCAGCCGGACGGGCGAAGGCATCGCCGATCAGGCCGCCGCGGATCACCATCGGCATCTGCTCGGGCCGCCGGCTCGCCTTCTTCTCCTGCGCTGGTCCGATCGATGCGAACTTCTCGTAGGAGATCGGCGGCTGGACCTCGCCGAATGCGATGATCGACGGGCTGAGAACGCGCGGTACCGGCACCTGATAGGTCGAGACGTCCGGCAGCGGCACGCGCGCATGCGCCTGCGTCGATGCGGGGGGCGGGGGCGCGGCGGCGGCGACGTCGCGGATGGCGCCGTCCGCCGATTCACCCGGCAACGGAAAGGCGAGGGGAACCCTGAACTCGGCTGGCTTCGCCGCGGCGACGTCGGCGGTCTTCGGCGCCGCGGAGACGGGCGCGGGAGGACCCAGCACGATCATCGACGGGCCGAGCGGCTCGGTCATGGGATCGAGCACGACGAAGGACGACGCTCGCGCGCCGGTCGTCACCGCTCCCCACAACAGAAAAGCCACTGCGAATTTCATGGGACTCCCGGCTGCGTACGGTTGAGACGGATAGCAGTACGGTCTTGCCGCCGGATTTCGCCAAAAGTTAGCATTCGACGTATTAGAAAACCGTTACGCAAGGCCTCTTGCCGTCCCGGGCATGCCGCGATACCCACGGCCGAGAGCCTGTCCGGAACCCTGCGACGTGACTGAAATCCTGCCCGCCGACGAAGCGATGCCGCGTGCCGTCGAACTGCTGCGCGCCGGCGATGTGGTCGCCCTGCCGACCGAGACCGTCTACGGCCTCGCCGGCGACGCCACCAGCGGCGGCGCCGTGGCGCGGATCTTCGAGGCGAAGGGCCGGCCGCACTTCAACCCGCTCATCGTCCACGTCGCCTCGATGGACATGGCCGAGGCGATCGCCGTCTTCGATCCGCTGTCGCGCCGGCTCGCGGCGGCCTTCTGGCCGGGCCCGCTGACCCTGGTCCTGCCGCTCCGCGCCGATGCGGCCGTCCATCCGCTGGTCACGGCCGGCCTCGACACGGTGGCGCTGCGCATGCCGCGCGGCTTTGCCGCCGGCCTGATCGCGGCACTCGGCCGGCCGCTCGCGGCGCCCAGCGCCAATTCCTCCGGCCGCGTCAGCGCCACGACCGCCGAAGCCGTGGTCGCCGACCTCGGTGGCCGCATTCCCCTGGTCGTCGACGGCGGCGCCACGCCGGTCGGGCTGGAATCGACGATCGTCAGGGTTGCCGACGGCCGTATCGTGCTCCTGCGCCCGGGCGGTGTCGCGGCGGACGAGATCGAGGCCGCGGCCGGAATTGCGCTGGAACGCGGGGCGAAAGGCATCCAGGCACCCGGCATGCTGGCGTCGCACTATGCTCCCGGCGCCGCCGTGCGCATCGACGCGGCGAGCGTTTCCGACGGCGAAGCGCTGCTCGCCTTCGGGCCGCGCCGCATTGCCGGCGCCGAGCGGGCGCGGGCGGTCCTCAACCTGTCGCCGTCCGGCGACCTGCGCGAGGCGGCGGCCAATCTGTTCTCCCATCTGCATGCGCTCGACCGCAGCGGTGCGGCCACGATCGCCGTGGAGCCCGTGCCGCATTCGGGCCTTGGCGAGGCGATCAACGACCGGCTGGCGCGCGCGGCGGCACCGCGCGACGCGCCCGCCGTGCCGGAATAGGCGGGGCCGCCACCTCATGATCGCTCCCGGCATCGACAAGGCTCTTCTCGACCGCTTCACCGCCATCGTCGGACCGGGCCATGCGCTCACCGCGCCGGCCGATGTCGAGCCCTTCGTCACCGAGCGCCGCGGTCTCTGGCACGGGCGGACCCCGCTCGTGCTGCGGCCGGGCAGCGTCGAGGAAGTCAGCCGCATCCTCGCACTCGCCAGCGCGACGCGCACCCCGGTCGTGCCCCAGGGCGGCAACACGGGGCTGGTCGGCGGCCAGATCCCCGGCCCGGAGGGCCGCGAGATCGTGCTGTCGCTGTCGCGACTCAATCGCATCCGCGAGATCGACCCGCTCTCCAACACGGTGACTGCGGAGGCCGGCGTCGTCCTGCAAACCCTCCAGGAGGCGGCCGAAGCGGCCGACCGGCTGTTTCCGCTGTCGCTCGGCGCGCAGGGCTCCTGCCAGGTCGGCGGCAACCTTTCCGCCAACGCCGGCGGCACCGGCGTGCTCGCCTACGGCAACGCCCGGGAGCTCTGCCTCGGCGTGGAGGTCGTGCTGCCGACGGGCGAGGTACTCGACGATCTGCGCAAGCTCAAGAAGGACAATACCGGTTACGACCTGAAGAACCTCTTCGTCGGCGCCGAGGGTACCCTCGGCGTCATTACGGCGGCGGTGCTGAAGCTCTTTCCGAGGCCGAAGGGCAGGGAGGTCGCGTGGGCCGCCGTGCCTTCGCCCGCGGCCGCGCTGGCGCTGTTCGGGCGCGCGCTCGACCGCGCCGGCGCCGGCCTCACCGCCTTCGAACTCGTCGCCGACATCGTCGTCGACTTCGCCGTCCGCCACGTTCCGGGCGCCGTCCGCGCGCTCGACAAGCGCTCGCCCTGGTACGTGCTGGTCGAGATCTCGTCGGGCCGCTCGGCGGAGGACGCCCGCGATCTCGTCGAGCAGATCCTCGGTACAGGCATGGAGGAGGGGTGGGTCACCGATGCGGTAGTCGCCGCGAGCCTCTCCCAGGCGGCGGCGTTCTGGCGCCTGCGCGAGGCGCTGTCGGATTCGCAGAAGCCCGAAGGCGCCTCGATCAAGCACGACATCGCCGTGCCGGTCGCGGCGATCCCGGCCTTCATCGAGGAGGCCGGCCGCGCCGTCGCCTCCGTTTCGCCGGCCGCACGCGTGGTCTGCTTCGGCCACATGGGCGACGGCAACCTGCACTACAACGTCTCCCAGCCGGTCGGCGCGACGGCGGAAGCGTTCCTCGCCCTCTACCGGCCGATGAACAGGGCCGTCCACGACGTTGTCAGGTCCATGAACGGCTCGATCTCCGCCGAGCACGGCATCGGCCGCCTCAAGCGCGACGAACTGATCGCCACCGCGCCGCCGGTCGCCATCGACCTGATGCGCCGCGTCAAGGCCGCCTTCGATCCCGCCGGAATCATGAACCCCGGTAAGGTTATTTGATCGGCGCTGCAGGAATCGAGATTAAGCTGTTGTTCAACAAGCTTTCTCGGCCGTTACTGCCGGTCGCAAACCGATAACCATCTGCGAGATCAGCAAAATTTAACCGAACTCCTTAAGCGGGGCGGTAATGATGGCGCGCTACTGTCGCTTCCAACGAGACCGGGAAAACCCGGTTCGGGGATGACCGGAAAACCGGCTCTCGGGAAGTAACAGGAAGGTACCCTCCATGAAGACCGGACTGAAGCCCGTCTGGGCCGGGCGCAACATGCGTCTCGACCCGTTCCGCCTGCCCCAGGCGGTCAGCTACGCGACACGCGACGACTTCGGCGACGTCACCTTCACCATCGATCAGCGCGGCGCGGTCGTGCGCCGCCAACTGGAGATGAGCGGCGTGCCCGCCATCATCGCCCTGCCTGCCAACGCCTTCCGCGGCGTCGCGGCGCGCGCCATCGAGGACGAGGACGGCAACGTCACCGTTACCCTCGAACTGCTGCACAACGATCCGATGCTCTCCGTTCCGCTGCTCGTCGCCGACGATCTCGACGATGTCGCCGCCGACTGGCGCGCCTGGGCCGAGGCCTATCGCCTGCCGATGCTGCTGATCGAGGCAGACGGCGTCGCCCGGACGCTGGAAGAATCGCTCGGCGCCGTGCGCAAGGCGCCGGTCCGGGAGCGCCGCCAGGGCCGTGCGGCAAACGCCCGCCGCCCGCGCTTCCTCGCCCGCCGCAAGGTCGGCTCGCTCGGCATACGCCTGGTCGTCGACGGCCAGGAGATCATCGCCCGCTGCTGACTGTTCCGGGGCGACGAGCCTTCCGCCCTCAGACCAGCGGCTTCAGGGCCTGCCACATCCCGCCGCCCAGCAGACCGGCGAAGATCAGCCAGCCGACGACGCCGTTCGACTTGAACAGCCGGAGACACTGGTCGGGGTCGTCGATGTCGAGCACGGCGATCTGGCGCGCCATGTGCGCGCCGGCTGCCACCAGCCCGGCGAGCGCCGGCAGCGGCACCTCGGCCGCCGCGAAGGCCAGCGCGAACAGCATCAGCGCCCCGCCATAGAGACCGGCCAGCCACGATTTCGTGTTCTCGCCGAACAGCCGCGCCGTGGAGCGGACGCCGACGATGGCGTCGTCTTCCTTGTCCTGGTGGGCATAGATCGTGTCGTAGCCGATCACCCACAGGATCGAGCCGAAGTAGAGCAGGATCGCCGGCGCGTCGACGTCCGCGAAGACCGCTGCCCAGCCCATCAGCGCGCCCCAGGAGAACGCAAGTCCCAGAACGAACTGCGGCCAGTTGGTGAAACGCTTCATGAATGGGTAGATCGCAACGACCACGAGCGAGGCGACGCCGAGAAGCACGGCGAAGCCGTTGAACTGGAGGAGCACGCCGAGCCCGGCGAGGGCCTGCAGGACGAGGAACGTCCACGCCTGGCGGCGCGTCACCTGGCCCGACGGCAGCGGCCGCGAGCGCGTACGCTCGACTTGTGCGTCAATGTCTTCGTCGACGATGTCGTTGTAGGTGCAGCCGGCGCCGCGCATCGCGACAGCGCCGAGGAGGAACAGGGCGATGTGCCAGGGCGAAGGCAGCAGCGTCGACAGCGGCTCTCCCGGCCGCGCGTAGGCGACCGCGGCCAGCGCCGCCGACCACCAGCACGGCCACAGAAGCAGCCACCAGCCGATCGGCCGGTCCCACCGCGCCAGTTGCGCGTAGGGCCACAGCCAGCGCGGAAGGAAGCGATAGACCCAATGCCCGCTCGGGGCGTCGGCGACCCGGCCGCGAGCGGCTTTCGACTGGATGGTTTCCATGGAGGTTGAGTGGCAGCGCGGGCGGCAGGCGTCAAGCGGTGTGCCGCGTTTGGAGCAAGGCGCTTGTCGAGACAATTGTGTCCATATATATGTACATCGATAGCGGCCGCGGGAATAGCCATGTCGTACGTCACTTTCACCGAACTCAGGAACAACCTCGCCACCCACCTCGACCGGGTCGAGCAGGATCGTAAGGAACTCGTGGTTACGCGGCAGAACCACGATCCGGTCGTCATCGTGTCCCTGGCCGAGTGGGAAGGGATGAAAGAAACGCTTCACCTGCTGAGCACCCCCGCCAATGCGGAGCAGCTTCGCGCTTCGATCGCGGAACTAGATGCAGGAAAAGGGCTCGAGCGAGACCTCATCGAAGGATGAGACTGGTATTCTCCGAGGTATCTTGGACGCAATACCTGTTCTGGCAGGAGCACGACCGGGCAGTTCTTGCCCGCATCAACGACCTCATCAAGGACACCAAGCGGTCCCCGTTCGCCGGTCTCGGAAAGCCGGAGCCACTTCGCAACGAGATGGCGGGCTGGTGGTCCCGGCGGATCACCCACGAGCACCGGCTCGTCTATCGCGTCAGCGGCCTGGGAGACGCGCAGACACTGGAGATCGCCGCCTGCCGCTTCCACTACGGTCGATAGGGGAACCGAACCGCCTTGACCCTCCTCCGTTGCGGCCCTACCGCAGTCGCGACCAACGGCGCGAGGGAATCGCCATGAACGTACTCCTCATCGGCTCGGGCGGGCGCGAGCACGCGCTGGCCTGGAAGATCGCCGCCTCGCCGCTGCTGACCAGGCTCTACGCCGCGCCGGGCAATCCGGGCATCGCCGGCGAAGCTGAACTGGTGCAGCTCTCGCCCGAGGACCACGGCGCGATCGTCGCGTTCTGCCGCGAGCGCGCCATCGATCTCGTCGTCGTCGGACCGGAAGCGCCCCTGGTCGCCGGGCTCGGCGACCGCCTGCGCGAGGCCGGCATCCGCGTCTTCGGCGGTTCCGCCGCCGCGGCCCGCCTCGAAGGCTCGAAGGGCTTCACCAAGGACCTCTGCGCCCGCTACGGGATCCCGACCGCGGCCTACGGCCGCTTCTCCGATGCCGAGGCGGCGAAGGCGTACATCCGCCAGAACGGCGCGCCGATCGTCGTCAAGGCCGACGGCCTGGCAGCAGGCAAGGGCGTCACCGTCGCCATGACGCTGGACGAGGCGCTCGCGGCGATCGACGCCTGTTTCGACGGCTCGTTCGGCGCCGCGGGCGCGGAAGTTGTCGTCGAGGAGTTCCTCGAAGGGGAGGAGGCGAGCTTCTTCTGCCTGTGCGACGGCAGGACGGCGTTGCCCTTCGGCTCGGCGCAGGACCACAAGCGCGTCGGCGACGGCGACACCGGCCCCAACACGGGCGGCATGGGCGCCTACTCGCCGGCGCCGGTGATGACGCCCGAGATGGTCGAGCGTACGATGAAGGAGATCGTCGAGCCGACCATGCGCGGCATGGCCGAGATGGGCTGTCCGTTCTCCGGCGTGCTCTTCGCCGGCCTGATGATCTCGGAGGCGGGCCCGAAACTCATCGAATACAACGTCCGCTTCGGCGATCCCGAATGCCAGGTGCTGATGATGCGGCTGAAGGACGACATCCTCGTCCTCATGCGCGCCGCCGCCGACGGCCAGCTGGCGCACATGTCGGTGCGCTGGCGCGACGAGGCGGCACTGACCGTGGTGATGGCCGCGACCGGCTATCCGGGCACACCGCAGAAGGGCTCGGTCATCCGCGGCGTCGACGCCGCGGCCGTCGAAGGCGTCGAAATCTTCCACGCCGGCACCGCGCTGAAGGACGGTGACCTCGTTGCTGCCGGCGGCCGCGTGCTCAACGTCACGGCGACGGGCCGCACGGTCGCCGAAGCGCAGGAGAAGGCCTACGCGGCCGTCGACCGCATCGACTGGCCGGAAGGCTTCTGCCGGCGCGACATCGGCTGGCGCGCGGTGGAGCGGGAAAAGGCGGGCGCCTAAAGGCCGACGATTGCGGGTGCCGTCGCGGTCAGCGGCGGAACCGCGACGGCATCACCAGCGGATCGGGCGCCGGTTCCTGCCGCGCCGTGCCTTCGGCAACGCGCTTCTCGTGATGCGCCACCGCGCAGCGCGGGGAACAGAGCACGCCGCGGTCCGACCAGTACGCCGGTCCGTCCTCGATCATTCCGTGCCAGTAGTGGAACAGGTCGCTGCCATAGGCCTGTCCGCATTCGATACAGCGGCTGCGTTCCGGTCGTGCGAGCATGTGCCCTGTCCCGTGTCGATGTTCCTCGACCGATCTGTAGCCGCCGGTGTTCACCGTGGCAACAAAACCGGCATGACGTTTACGTAAACGGAAGCGTTTGACCCTTGCGTAAAAAGGCGTTAGCGAGGGTTCCGTCAGCTTCGAACCTTGGGGAAGACGCCATGTACCGTGCGCCAGTCGACGAAATCGCCTTCACCTTGAGGCATGTGGTCGGGCTCCAGGCGGCAATCGACGCGGGGGTCTTCCCGGACCTGTCCGACGATCTGGTCGACGCCATCCTCCAGGAGGCCGGCCGCTTCGCCAGCGACGAGGTCGCCCCACTCTACAAGATCGGCGACGAGGTCGGCGCGGTGCTGAAGGATGCGGCCGTCACCACGCCGCCCGGCTGGAAGGAAGTCTACCGCCGCTGGATCGAGGGCGGCTGGAACGCGGTCTCGGGACCGCTCGAGTTCGGCGGCCAGGGACTGCCGATGATGCTCGGCGTCGCCGCGCTGGAAATGTGGAACTCGGGCTCGATGGCCTTCGCGCTCGGGCCGACGCTGACCATGGGCGCCGTCGAGGCGATCGACAAACACGCTTCCGAAGAGCTCAAGAGGAAATACCTGGAGAAGCTCGTCTCCGGCGAGTGGATGGGCACGATGAACCTGACCGAGCCGCAGGCCGGCTCGGACTTGAACGCCTTGCGCGCCCGCGCCGAGCCGGTCGGCGACGGCACCTACCGCATCTTCGGCCAGAAGATCTTCATCACCTATGGCGAGCACGACTTCACCGACAACATCGTCCACCTGGTGCTGGCACGCCTGCCCGATGCGCCGGCAGGCACGCGCGGCATCTCGCTGTTCCTCGTGCCGAAGTTCTTCGTCGGCGAAGACGGAGCGATTGGCGGCCGCAACGACGTCCACTGCGCCTCGATCGAGCACAAGCTCGGTATCCATGCCTCGCCGACCTGCACCATGATCTACGGCGACAGCTTCGTCGACGGCATGGCGCCGGGCGCCATCGGCTGGCTGGTCGGCGAGGAGAATCGCGGGCTGGCCTGCATGTTCACCATGATGAACAACGCCCGCCTCGCCGTCGGCATGCAGGGCGTCGCGGTCGCCGAGACGGCGACACAGAAGGCGATCGCCTTCGCCAACGAACGCCGCCAGGGCAAGGCGGCATCCTATGGCGGCGAAGGCATGGCGCCGATCGTCCATCATGCCGACGTCCAGCGCACGCTCCTGACCATGAAGGCGATGACCGCGACCTCGCGCGCCATCGCCTATGCCTGCGCACATGCCATCGACATGGCGCGCGCCGGCGAGAGCGCGACGTCGGCGCACTGGCAGGAACGTGCCAACCTGCTCACGCCGATCGCCAAGGCCTATGCCACCGACATCGGCGTCGAGGTCGCGTCGATGGGCATCCAGGTCCATGGCGGCATGGGCTTCATCGAGGAGACCGGAGCGGCTTCGCTGCTGCGCGACGCGCGCATCGCGCCGATCTACGAGGGCACCAACGGCATCCAGGCGATCGACCTCGTGGCGCGCAAGCTGCCGCAGTCGGGCGGCGGGCATGTCCACGGCTACGTCGCCGAGCTGAAAGCGATCGTCGAGGACCTGCGCGGCTCCAACGACGTCGCGCTCGGCCGGGCCCCCGCAAAGCTCGCAGCCGCGCTCGAAGATCTCGATGAGGCGACGCGCTTCCTGCAGGCGGCGATGGCCGAGGGCCGCATGGAGACCGCACTCGCCGGCGCCACGCCGTATCTGCGCCTGTTCGCACTGGCTGCCGGCGGCGCCTATCTCGCGCGCGCAGCACTTGCGGGCGCCTCGTCCGACCGGATCGCGCTCTGCCGCTTCTTTGCCGACAACATGGTCGGCGAGTGCCGGGCGCTGAAGGAACGCGTCGTCGAGGGCGCCGACAGCCTCGCCGCCGCGGGCGCCGCGCTGATCGCCGGCTAGGCTGGGATACAACAACAGGGGAGGGGATCATGACCGATCACGTCGTCGTCGAGCGCAGGGGTGCGGTGCAGGTCATCCGCATGAACCGCCCCGACAAGAAGAACGCCATCACCCGGGCGATGTATGCGACGATGGCCGCGGCGCTGACGCAAGGCGATGCCGACCCCGCGGTCCGAGTCCACGTCTTCCTCGGCGTGCCCGGCGCGTTTTCTTCGGGCAACGACCTCGCCGACTTCATGATCATCGCACAGGGCGGCGAGGGCGGCACCGAGGTCTGGGACTTCCTCAAGGCGCTGGCGTTGTCGCAGAAGCCGATCGTGTCGGGCGTCGACGGCATCGCGGTCGGCATCGGCACCACCATCAACCTGCATTGCGACCTGACCTTCGCCACGCCGCGCACGGTCTTCCGCACGCCCTTCGTCGACCTCGGACTGGTCCCCGAGGCGGGTTCCAGCCTGCTCGCCCCGCAGATCCTCGGCCGGCAACAGGCCTTTGCGCTGCTCGGCCTCGGCGAGGGCTTTTCCGCCGAGCGTGCGAAGGCCGCGGGGCTGATCTATGCCGTGGTAGACGAGGGCGGGCTGGAAGCAGCGGTTCTCGGCGCCGCCGAAGGGATCGCCGCGAAACCGCCGGAGGCGCTGAAGATCGCCCGCGACCTGATGCGCGGCGACCGCACGCCGCTCGCCGAGCGCATCCGCGAGGAAGGCGAGCATTTCCGCGCGCGGCTGAAGTCAGACGAGGCGCGGGCCGCCTTCATCGCCTTCATGTCGCGCAAGAAGGGCTGAAGCCGCTCAACGCGGCTTCGCCGCCGCCAGCGCGGTCTCCACGCCGCGCAGTTCGGCGAGGCCCTTCAGCCGTCCGATCGCCGGATAGCCCGGCTGCGCGCCGCGCTTCAGATCGTCGAGGATGTCCTGGCCGTGGTCGGGACGCATCGGGATGGTCGCGTCGCCGCGGCCTGCCCGCCGCCGCCGCGCCTCTTCGTCGAGCAGCGCGTCGATGATCGCCACCATGTCGGCGTCCCCGGCGAGGTGCTCGTCCTCGTAGAAGGAGCATGGCGTCGCCGGCCCCTCCTTCTTCACGTTGCGCAGGTGGACGAAGTGGATGCGGTCGCCAAGGCGGCGGACGATCCCCGGCAGGTCGTTGTCGTGGCGGGCGCCGAGCGAGCCCGTGCAGAAGGTCGTGCCGTTGGCCTGGCTGTCGACCGCCGACAGCATGTGCCGGCAGTCCTCCTCCGTCGACATGATGCGCGGCAGCCCCATCAGAGGGAAGGGCGGATCGTCGGGATGGCAGCAGAGCCTGAGGCCCAGCCGCTCCGCCGTCGGCACGACTTCGCCGAGGAAGTCGATGAAGGAGCGGCGCAACCGGTCGGCGTCGATGTCGGCGTAGCGGTCGAGCTGCGCGCGGAGATCGTCGAGCGACGCCGTTTCTGCGGCGCCGGGAAGGCCCGCGTTGACGCTTCGCCCCAGGCGCGCAAGCGCAGCATCGCCCATCGTGGCATGCCGGCGTGCCGCCTGTTCCAGCGTCGCGGTGTCATAGTCCTCGGCGGCGCCGCGGCGTCGAAGGATGTGGATGTCGAAGACGACGAAGTCGACGAGGTCGAAGCGCATCGTCGTGCCGCCGTGGCCGACGCGCCAGGCGAGGTCGGTGCGCGTCCAGTCCAGAACCGGCATGAAGTTGTAGCAGACGACCTCGAGGCCCGCCGCGGCGAGGTTCTCCAGCGACGCCCGGTAGTTGGCGACGTGCTCCCGCCAGTCTCCCGTCTGCGTCTTGATCGCCTCCGAGACCGGCAGGCTCTCGACGACCTCCCAAGCGAGCCCGCTCGCGGCGCCGTCGGTCGTTCGCGCCACCTCCTGCTGGCGTCGCGCGATCTCCTCGCGCGTCCACACCACGCCGTAGGGCACGTGATGCAGCGCCGTGACGATGCCTTCGGCGCCGGCCTGGCGTGCGTCGGCGATCGTCACCTTGTCGACCGGCCCGAACCACCGCCACGTCTGTCTCATCGGGTGCTCCGCATGGTTTCGGCGACCCGCATCAGCCGAAGGCCAGGTTCGGCAGCCACAGCACGATGCCGGGCAGGAACAGGAGGAGGGCGATCAGGCCGACGATGGTGGCGATGAAAGGCAGCGCCTCGACCGTGTACTCCTCGATGCGCACGTTCATCAGCGAGCAGACCGCGAACATCGCCACGCCCACCGGCGGCGTCATGCCGCCCAGCGTCACGATCGACATCATCAGGATGCCGAAATGCACCGGGTCGATGCCTATCTGCGTGACGATCGGCACGAAGATCGGGGTGAGCAACAGCACGAGGACCGTGCTCTCGATGAACAGGCCGGCGACGAGCAGGAAGACGAGGATGACCAGCACGATCAGATGCGGCTCCTCGAGGCCGGTGAGCATCCATTCGGAAATGCCCTGGGGCACCTGCATGTAGATGATGGCGAAGCCGACCATGCCGGACATCAGGATGATGATCATGATCAGGCCGATGTCGGAAATCGCATGCGCGAAGGCACGCTTCACCTTCTCGACGTCCAGTTCGCGGTGGGCGAGGAAGCCGACGAGGAAGGCGTAGACGACGGCGAACGCCCCGACCTCCGAGGGCGTGAAGACGCCGCCGCGGATGGTCAGCACCAGGGCGACCGGGAAGAACAACGCCCACTTCGCCCCCCACGTGGCAGCCAGGAGCGTCTTCAGCGTCGGCCGCTCGCTGTCGGCGACCACATAGTTGCGCCGCCGGGCGATGACGTAGGTGGTCGTCATCAGGGCGACCATCATCAGCAGGCCGGGGACGATGCCGGCGACGAACAGCCGCCCGATGGAGACGTTGCCGACATAGCCGTAGAGGATCAGCCCGATCGACGGCGGGATGGTCGCGGTGATCAGCGAGCCGACCGCGATCGCCGCGGCCGAGAAGCCCTTGCCGTAACCCTTGGCGATCATCGTCGGGCCGAGGATGCGCGCCTCCATGGCGGCGTCGGCGACGGCCGAGCCCGAGACGCCGCCCATCACGGTCGACAGGACGATCGCCACCTGGGCGAGTCCGCCGGCCATCCAGCCGACGGCGACGTGGGAAAAGCGGAACAGGCGCTCGGTGATGCCGCTCTCGTTCATCAGGTGGCCGGCGAAGACGAAGAACGGCACCGCAAGCAGGGGAAAGCTCTGGCTCATCGTGGCGATCTTCTGCACGCCGATCGACATCGGCATGGTCGGATCGGTGGCGAAGAACATGAAGCCGGAGATGCCGATGGCGAAGGCGACCGGCGCGCCGAGGAACATCAGGGCAAAGAAGACGATCGTGAGCAGGGCCACGTCAGAGCTCCGAGGCCGGCTGGACGCCGTCGACGCGCGAATAGACGAACTCAACGGCGCCGGCCCGCACCGCCGCGACGGCACGCACGAGATTGTTGACCAGCGCCGCCGCGATCATCAGGCAGCCAATGGGCACGGATGCGGTCACCCAGGCGTAGGAGAGCCCGCTGTCGCCGAACAGCCGCTGCCGGTTGAGCATGGTCAGCTTGTAGCCCTCGTAGGCGAGCAGCCCGAGGAAGACGATGATGACGAGGGAAAGCGTGATCTCGAGCGCGAGGCGCCGCCGGTCGCCGAGGTGGCGCACGACGAGATCGATGCCGAGATGGCCCTTCTCGCGCATCGCCCTGGTAGCGCCGAAGAAGCAGAGCCAGATGAACAGGAGCTGCGCCATGTCGACCGACCAGATCAGCGGATGTCCGAAGAAGCGCATCACGGCCGCTGAGAAGACCAGCACGACGATCACGCCGAGAAGCGTGGCGGCGACGGCGAATTCGATCTGTGCGAGCCGCTTCAACATCGCCTCGTCCCTCGTCTGCGGATGAAGGCGGGCGCGCCGCGGCGCGCCCGGCCGGAGCGGGAATGTCTACTCGGCGGCGATCTTCTGCAACGTGTCGCGCAGTTCTCCGTAGCCGAGCGTGTCGTAGACGCCGGCGGTCGCGGCGCGGAATGGCGCCAGGTCCGGTTCGGAGACGGTCATGCCGGCCGCCTTCATCTCTTCCTCGATCTTGGCGAGCGAATCCTCCGTTCCGTGCGAGGCGACGTCGCCGGCCTTCAGCGCCTCCTCGCGCAGGATCGTCTGCAACTCCGCGGGCAGGCTGTCGTACCAGCCGGCGCTGGTGACCAGGCCGGTGATCAGGTTGATGTGGTGGGTCTTGGCGAGGAACTTGGTGACCTCGAACAGCTTCGAGCCGCGGCCCGCCGGCAACTGCGCCTCGACGGCGTCGATGACGTTCTGCTGCAGCGCCGAGTAGACCTCGGCATAGGGCATAGGCGTCGGCGTGGCACCCATCGCCTTCACCGTCTCGACCCAGACCGGGGCGCCCGGCGTGCGCATGCGGATGCCGGCGAGGTCCTCGGGCTTGGCGATCGGCTTGTTGGTCCACAGCTCGCGCTCGCCCTGCCACCAGTTGAACGACAGCACCTGGTGACCCGAGGCGTCGTGCAGCTTCTTCACCCACTCCTCGAAGAGCGGCGAGGTGACGACCTTGCGAATGCCCGTGTAGCCCGTCGCCAGGTATGGCGCGCCGAGCACGCCGAACTCCTTCTGGAAGACGGCGAGGCGGCCGCCGTCGACGACGACCGCCACCGGCGCGCCGGCTCGGGCCTGTTCCAGCACGTCCTCGTCGGGACCGAGCTGCGAATTCGGGAACAGTTTCACCTCGATCGCGCCCTTGGAGCGCTCGGCAACGGCGTCGCGGAAGCTCTCCAGCCCTTTGTACAGCGGGTCGTTGGTGTTAAGGGCGGTATTGATGCTCAGCGTGTGGTCTGCCGACAGGGCGGGCGCTGCAAAGAGCGCCACGGCTCCGACCACGAACGCCATCAAAGACGTGTGTTTCATGTGTTCCTCCCAGAACGCGGACCGAAATTCCAGATTGCCGCTTTCAGTAGGCTAGTATGGTAGTATATGACTGTCAACATGACGCTTGAATACGCGCTTCCGACACTCGATGCCGACCACCGGGCACTCCGCCAGGCGACCATCGGCAGCCGGGTCTACGAGTCTGTCCGCCAGGCGATCGTGCAGTTGCAGTTCCGCCCGGGCAATCCGCTCTCGGAAGCCGAGATCGCGCGCCAGCTCGGCGTCTCGCGCCAACCGGTCCGCGAAGCCTTCATCAAGCTCGCCGAGGCGGGCCTCCTCGAGATCCGGCCGCAGCGCGGCACCTTTGTCCGACTGATCTCGAAGCGCGAGGTGGAAAACGCCCGCTTCCTGCGCGAGGCGATCGAAGTGGCCATCGTGCGCAAGGCGGCGACCGACGCCGGCCCTGCCGACGTCGCCGACATGGAGGCGCTGATCGCCGACCAGCGCGCGGTGGCGGCGCGCGGCGACAACGTCACCTTCCTCCGGCTCGACGAGGCCTTCCACCAGGCCATCGCGCGCAGCGCGGACTGCGTGGATGCATGGCGTGTCATCGAGGGGCTGAAGGCGCAGATGGACCGGGTCCGCTATCTCTCGCTGCCGCAGGCCACCCCGCTCGACATCATCATCGAGCAGCATCGCTCGATCGTCGCGGCGGTCGCCGCTCAATCGCCCGAGCGCGCCGAGGCGGCGATGCGCGAACACCTGTCGGAAATCCTCATCTCTCTGCCCAAGCTGGCGGTCGAGCATCCCGCCTTCTTCGCTCCCTGAGGCTCCGCGCCGAAGCTCAGGGGAACAGGCGGGTCCTGTCCCAGCCGCCGTCCTCGCGGCGCGAGAAGACCACCCGGTCGTGCAGCCGGAACGGCCGGTCGTGCCAGAACTCGATCGTCTTCGGTACGATCCGGAAACCCGACCAGTAGGGCGGACGCGGGATCTCGCCGATCGCATGGCGGGCCGTGTATTCGGCGACGGCGCGCTCCAGCGCGAAGCGTCCGTCGAGCGGCCGCGACTGCTTCGACGCCCAGGCGCCGATGCGGCTGCCGCGTGGCCGCGAGGCGAAATAGGCGTCCGCCTCGGCGTCGTCGACGATCTCCACGGGACCGCGCAGCCTGACCTGGCGACGCAGCGACTTCCAGTGGAAGCACATCGCCGCCTTGCGCTGGCCGAGGATCTCGCGACCCTTGGCGCTCTCGAAATTCGTATAGAAGACGAAGCCCGCCGCGTCATAGCCCTTCAAGAGCACCATGCGCACGTTCGGCAGCCCGTCTTCGTCGACAGTGGCGAGTGCCACCGCATTCGGGTCGTTCGGCTCGTTCCGGGCGGCGTCGGCCAGCCATTCGCCGAACAGGCGGAAGGGCTCCGCGCTTTCGGTGAAGTCACCGCTTGTTAACCCTGTTTCGCCCATAATCGACGCTCGCATTGTGAAGCCGATGCGGGAGATGGCCGATTGCCGCATGAAACGCAAGGCTCGGAGCGCCGCAGCGGGAGCACGGCCGGCATCCGCCGGTCGGTACTGCTCGGCCCCGTGCTGCTCGCTGTCCTGGCCGGCTGCGCCGGCGGTATCGACCTGCGCGAGGCGGCCGTCGACGAGACGATCAAGACCGGATCGATCGGGACGGTGGCGGGCAAGCCGGAGGACGCGCTGCTGTCCGACCAGTCGACCATTCGCGACGCCGTTTCCTCTGCCGACCCCGAGGCGCTCGGCGAGGCGGGACTCGCCTGGGCGAACGCCCGCACCGGCTCGCGCGGTTCGGTGACGACACTGGTCGAGACCACCCGCAGGGGCTTGCCGTGCCGTCGCTTCGTCACCTCGCGCGAGAGCTACGACGGCATCAAGCGCTACACCGGCGAGGTCTGCCGGGTCGTCGGCGATCTCTGGCAGGTCCGCGCCTTCAAGGAAGGCTGACGCCGCGGGGCCGCTAAAAACCACGCCGGCAAGGGCTTGCGGCACTGGAATTTCTTCCTACGGGAACGCATATAGACGGCGACACAACCACTCCTTCAGCAAGGCACAGGCATGCGCGATCCCTATGACGTGCTGGGCGTTGCCAAGAACGCCTCGGCGAAAGACATCAAGGCGGCCTACCGCAAGCTCGCCAAGAAATTCCACCCGGACCAGAACCCGGGCGACGCCAAGGCCAAGGACCGCTTCTCCGCGATCAACCAGGCCTACGAGATCGTCGGCGACGAGAAGAAGCGCGGCGCCTTCGACCGCGGCGAGATCGACGCCGAGGGCAAGCAGCGTTTCCAGGGCTTCGAAGGCGCGGCCGGCGGCGATCCGTTCGCCGGCTTCCGTCGCGGTCAGGCCGGCCCCGGGGGCACCCGCTTCGAGTTCCGCTCCGGCGGTCCGGGCGGTCCCGGCGGCCCCGGCGGCTTCGACGCCGGCGACATCTTCAGCGATCTCTTCGGCCAGGCCTTCTCCCAGCAGCGCGGCGCCGGGGCGGGAGGCGGGCGCGGCCATGCACCGTCCGGCGCCGACCTGAACGCGACGCTCGACGTCACCGTCGAGGAGGTCGCTTCCGCCGCCAAGGTCACGGCGCTTTTCCCCGACGGGCGCAAGCTCGCGGTGAAGCTGCCGCACTATGTCGAGGACGGGCAGACCATCCGCCTGAAGGGCCAGGGCGAGGCCGGTCCCGGCGGCGCCGGCGACGCGCTGGTGAAGATCCGCTTCCGCAGGCATCCGCGCTACACGGTCGATGGCCGCGACCTGCATGTCGACCTGCCGGTTCCCCTGGCCGACGCCGTGCTCGGCGCCAAGCTCCCGGTCGAGACGCCGAGCGGGAGGCTCGCCGTCAACGTGCCCGCCTGGTCGAGCTCGGACAAGGTCCTGCGCCTGCGCGGCAAGGGCCTGCCGGAGAAGGCCGGCGGCCACGGCGACGTCTACGTCCACGTGCGCATCATGCTGCCCGACGCCGAT
>CALFXR010000176.1 GCA_937958475.1 uncultured Mesorhizobium sp.
TCCTTCAGGGCCGCGGTGATGGCGTCGCGACTGTGGCCGGGTGCACGAAGCGTGTACTGGGCCCAGACGGAGGTCGAGCCTTCCGGCACGTGAGGCGCGACGAGAATGTTGGAAAAGCCGTCCGAATAGCGTGCCGCGATTCGGTTGCGCGCATCGATCTCATCGGGGAAGATCGCCAGCTTCTCGATCAGCACGCCCGCCTGGAGGCTGTCGAGGCGACCGTTCATGCCGATGCGGACGTTGTCGTAACGATCGTCGCCCTTGCCGTGGAAGAGCAGCGAGCGCAACAGCGCGGCCATCTCGTCGTCGTCGGTGAACACCGCCCCGCCATCCCCGTAAGCGCCGAGCGGCTTGGCCGGGAAGAAACTGGTGGTCGTCGCCATGCCGATGGTTCCGACCTTGCGACCCTTGTAGACGGCGCCGAAGCCCTGCGCGGCATCGCACAGCAGCCAGAGGCCATTCTCCGCCGCCACCGGCTCGATCCGGTCGTAGTCGGCCGGTAAGCCGAAGAGGTCGACCGAAATGACACCGGTCGGCGTCAGGCCGGCCTCCCTGGCTTCGCCGATCGCCGCGGAGAGGCTCGCGGGGTCCATGTTGTAGGTATCGGCTTCGATGTCGACGAAATAGGGCGTCGCGCCGAGCCAGGCGACGACTTCGGCGGTCGCGGCGAAAGTGAAGCTCGGACAGAAGATAGCGTCGCCGCGCTTGACGCCTTTGGCCATCAGAACCAGAGCGAGAGCATCGGTTCCGTTGGAGCAGGCAACTGCATGGCGCGCGCCGCAGAAGGCCGCCAAGCCGGATTCCAGTTCGCCGATCTCCGGACCCATGATGTAGGCGCCATGATCGAGCGTACGCCGCATCGCGGCCTCGACACGATCGCGAATCCGCGCCTGCTGCGCGGCGAGATCGATGAACGGGATAGGTTTCTTCATGAAAGATGTCCGCTGTTGCTTTTCCCGGGCGCTACGGCTCGATAGACCCGCGAAGAGCTTTTTTCCAGCGGCGCAGCGTCGCAATCCATCGGCGCCCGGTGACGAATTGTTTCGCCGCGAAAGGTCGCGCGCATAACAAAACAGGCGCCCTGAGGCGCCTGCCGAGGAAGTGGATTCGAGCGTCAGACCTTGAAGCGCGCCAGCAGGCCCCAAACAGCGGGCACGATCGCGGCAGCGAGCGCCACCTTGACGATATCGGTGACGATGAACGGGCCCACGCCGAAAGCGACCGCCTTCTCGGCTCCGAACAGCACCGCGAGCCAGGCCGCGCCGAGCCCGAGAATGGCGAGTTCGCCGACCAGCATGGCGCCGAACAGCTTCAGCGGGTTACGGTCGAGGCCGCGGTCGGCAGCCCAACCGGCGATCGCCGCCGCGACGACGAAGCCGACGAGGTATCCGCCCGTCGGACCGGCCATGTAGGCGAGGCCCGCGCCGGTGGCGAACACGGGAAGTCCGGCCGCGCCCTCGGCGAGGTAGAGCAGCAGCGTCGCAACAGCGAGATTGCGGCCGTAGGCGGCGCCGATGAGGAATACGGCGAGAACCTGAAGGGTCATCGGAACGGGCCAGAAGGGAACCGTCACCTTGGCCGAAAGCGCAAGCAGGATCGATCCCGCGACAGCTGCCATCACCTGCATCGTGAGGCGACCGGAACGATCCTGCGGAAGCGTCAGCGAGATGAGCGGACGGGAGACTGCTGCAACGGCCATGGGGGATCCCTTCGTGAGCGGATGACGGTAACCGACTTCAAGTTTGCCTATATTTGCTTCCGTGGTAAGCGGCAATCGCTTTCGTCCAAAGCCGTTTTGCAGGTCGTCCCATGTCCCTGGATTTCGATACGTCTTTCGAACCCGCCTATGGCGAGGCCGTCGCGGTGGCGACGGATGTCAGGCGAATCACGGTGAACAATCCGGGGCCGTTCACCTTCCACGGCACCAACACCTATCTCGTCGGCCGCGAGACGCTCGCCGTGATCGATCCCGGCCCGGAAGACGGTACGCACCTGGCGGCGATCCTGCGCGCGACCCAGGGGCGCCCGGTCACCCACATCTTCGTCAGCCACACGCACCGGGATCATTCGCCCCTGACCCGGCGCCTGAAGGCCGAGACGGGAGCGACCGTCTACGCGGAGGGACCGCATCGGGCCGCCCGCCCTCTGCGCATCGGCGAGGTGAATCCGCTCGACGCCAGCGCCGATCTCGATTTCGCGCCGGATATCCCCCTTGCCGACGGCGCCGTCATCGATGGCGACGGATGGGCGATTCGGGCCGTGCACACGCCGGGCCACGCCGCCAATCACGTTGCCTTCGCGCTCGAGGGAACCGGCGTGCTGTTTTCCGCTGACCACGTGATGGGCTGGTCGACGTCGATCGTCGCACCGCCGGACGGCGCGATGGCCGACTACATGGCATCGCTCGATCGTCTCATCGAGCGCGACGACCGCCTGTTCTTTCCCGGCCACGGCGGGCCGGTGACCGCACCGCAGACCTTCATGCGGGGTCTCAAGGTACATCGCAAGATGCGTGAGCGGGCCATCCTCGAGCGGCTCCGCCAGGGCGACCGCACGATCGCTGACATGGTGCGGGCGATCTACCGCGAGACCGACCCGCGTCTCCACGGCGCCGCCGGCCTTTCGGTGCTCGCCCATCTCGAGGATCTCGTCGCCCGCGGCGCCGTCGTCACCCCGGGGGATCCGTCGATCGACGGTGAATACAGACCCGGGTGACCACCCGGACAGGCGCCCTTCGCTCGGGCTATTGTGCGGAAGGCTCTTCGACCGTCACGCCGGCCTGCACGGATGCCTCCGCATCGAGGGCCGCCAGGAAGGTCGCGATCCTGCGGGCGTTCTCGCCGAAATCGTGCAATCCGTATCGCGATGCCGAGCGCATGTCGACATAGGTCGACTCCTGCTCGTCGACGATACGGATGACGACGTCGTAAGGAATGGCCAGAAGGACCGAATAGGCGACGGCTTCGAAGGTGGTGTCGCCCGCAACCGGTTCGTCGCGCGCGACATCGGGCATGGAGACGAAGGTCCACGAACTCGCTGCCGCCAATTGCCGGACGATTGCGATGACGCGGTCGGCCGTGAGGTCGTAGCGACGGCCGGTAATCTCGGGATAACTTTCCTGCTGGACGACCGCCGCCTCCTCACCGATCGGGACGATTTCGTTCATCTGCGGCGTCCTTGCGCCCTGGAGAACGTCGAAACGCGGCGGATCCTCGAGGTCGGTCGAGATGTCGTTCAGGAGCGGATAGGCGAAGAAGCGATAGCCGGCGACGGCAAACGGCGTCAGAACCAGGAGTGCCACGGCGGCGCCGACGAGACCGTCACGCGCGCCGCCGCCCCCGTCGCGCCAGATCCGGGAAAGTCCGGCCGCCGCCAGGATCATGGCGAGCGCCGCCATCACACCAACGGCGCCGACGACCCAGAACAGCGAGACGGTGTCGATCAGGCCGTTGCGATGGGTCAGCCCGGCCATGACGAATAGCACCGCGGAGAAGACCGCGATGCGCCGCGACCACCACGCGGAACGGGACCGCCGTTCCAGAATAAGCGTCATCTCAAGCCGCCGCCCATTTCATCGGGGACAGTCCATAGAGCGGATCCAGAAGCGTTTGAAGCGGCAATCGCCCGGCGACGGCAGAGCCGGCGCCACCGGCGGCGTCGTGTCTGCCGTGATGAGCTGCCCTTGCCGGCGCCGTCACGCGGTCGGCAGCTTGTAGTCCCTGAACTGCTCGCGCAGCGTGATCTTCTGGATCTTGCCGGTCGCGGTGTGCGGGATCTCGGGCACGAAGGCGACGTCGTCGGGCATCCACCACTTCGCCACCTTGCCCTCCATGTAGCCGAGAATGTCCTCGCGCGTCGGTTCCTTGCCGGGCTTGCGCACGACGACGAGCAGAGGCCGCTCGTCCCATTTCGGGTGGGAAACGCCGATCACGGCCGCCTCGGCGATGTCGGGGTGACCGACCGCCAGGTTCTCCAGGTCGATGGTCGAGATCCACTCGCCGCCAGACTTGATGACGTCCTTGGCGCGGTCGGTGATCTGCATGTACCCGTTGGGATCGATGTGGGCGACGTCGCCCGTGTCGAACCAGCCGTCGGCGTCGAACTGGTCCTTGCCCGCGCCGCCGTAGTAGGCCTTCGCCACCGCGGGTCCCCGCACCTTGAGGCGGCCGAACGTCCTGCCGTCCCAGGGCAGTTCGGTGTCGTTGTCGTCGGTGACCTTCATCTCGACGCCGAACGGCGCGTAGCCCTGCTTCTGCTGGATGTCGAGTCGAGCGTCCCCGGTGAGACCGGCGTATTCCGGCTTGAGCGTGCACAGCGAGCCGAGCGGGCTCATTTCGGTCATGCCCCACGCATGGATGACCTCGACGTCGTAGTTTTCCTGGAACTTCTTGGTCATGGCGCGCGGGCACGCGGACCCGCCGATGACCACTTTCTTCAGGTGAGACAGCGGCTTGCCGGTCTCCTCGAGGTACTGGAGGAGCATCAGCCAAACCGTCGGCACGGCGGCGGTGAAGGTCACCTTCTCGGTGTCGAGGAGTTCGTAGATCGAGGCTCCGTCCATCTTGCCGCCCGGCATGACCAGTTTCGCGCCGATCATCGGCGCGCTCTGGCCGAGACCCCAGGCATTGGCATGGAACATCGGCACGACGGGCAGGATAACGTCGCGCGAGGAAATGCCCATGGCGTCCGGCATCGCCGCCATCATGGCGTGAATGACGTTGGAACGGTGGCTGTAGAGCACCCCTTTCGGGTCTCCCGTCGTGCCGGACGTGTAGCACATGCCTGCGGCGGTATTTTCGTCGAAGCTCTTCCAGGTGAAGTCGCCGTCGGCGTCCGCCAACCACTCCTCGTAGGCCACGGCGTTGGGCAACGACGTCTGAGGCATATGCGCGGCATCGGTGAGAACGATGACCTTTTTCAAGGACTTCACCGCCGGCGCCAGCTTCTCGATCAGCGGGAGGAAGGTGAGGTCGACGAAGACCGCCCTGTCCTCGGCGTGGTTCATGATCCAGGCGATCTGCTCGGGGAA
>CALFXR010000177.1 GCA_937958475.1 uncultured Mesorhizobium sp.
ACCTTGTCGATGACGTGGATGACGCCGTTCGACTGGTCGACGTCGGCGATGGTCACGGTGGCGACGCCGCCGTTCTCGTCGGTGACGGTGACCTTGCCGTCTGCCGCCTTCAGCGTCAGCTCGCAGCCGCCGACCGTCCCGATCTTGTGCTCGCCGCCGCCGTCCATGACCATCTTGGTCACGTCGGCCGCCATCGCCTTGGCGGCGACGACATGGCAGGTCAGCACCTTGGTCAGCTGGTCCTTGTTCTCGGGCTTCAGCAGCATGTCGACCGTGCCGGCCGGGAGCGCCTCGAAGGCGGCGTTGACCGGGGCGAAGACGGTGAACGGGCCGGGGCCCGAAAGCGTCTCGACCAGGCCGGCGGCCTTGACGGCGGCGACGAGCGTCGTGTGGTCCTTCGAGTTCACCGCGTTCTCGACGATGTTCTTGTCGGCATACATCGCCGCGCCGCCGACCATCGGATTGTCGGCATGGGCGACTGCGCCGAACATGACGAGAGCGGTGGCGCCACCGAGCAGCGCCGCAGTGATCTTGTGCATTGGTGATTTCTCCCTTGCTTGTTTTCCCGTCATCGGGGGGACGCAGGGAGACACGGGCCGTCCGCGGAAAGAGTTTCGCCGCCGTGCGGCCTTCGCGTTCACGATGCGGTCACGGATGCTTGATCGCGTGACGGGCAAAGGGGCGGCCGAGGCCGTGCTGCGGTCGCGACGCGGCGGCACACCCACGATCCTGCGGATGGTCAGACGTCGTGGAGATCGCCGGAAGCGACCACCGGACCGGTGGGCTGGCCGGTCGGCGAGCCGCCGGGGGGCTCGAGGCTGATGGCGAACATGGCGCCGGCCGCGATGCGGTCACGGATCGCCTGCGCCACCGCGAGATGCACCGACGCGCCGACGGGGATGACGCCGAGCGACACCGGCTCCTTGCCCTGCTCGATCACCCACAGCTCGAAGTCGCGGCCTTCCGGCCGGGCGCCGGTGACGTGCGAGAGGCCGACGTCCTGCGTGCGGGCATCGTAGACGACGAAATAGTGGACGTCGGACTGCTGCGGCGCCAGCGAGGCGACGTAGCGCTGCGGGCTCTGGTCGGAGGGCGGCGCGACGAAATAGGCCACCGTGATGGCGACGGCGAGCACCGCGGCCGCCGCGGCGAGGCCGCGCCAGAAAGCGAGGCTCGACCAGAGCGAGGCGCGCGCCGGCGTCGGCGCCGCCTTCGCGAACAGGCGGCGGTCGATCGCCGCCTTGACCGCGGGGGGAACGGCAATCTCGGGATAGGCGGCCGCCATCGGCGACAGGTGCACCTCCCAGCGGTCGACCAGGCGCGCGAAGGCCTGGTCGCGCTCGATGCGAGCCGCGACCTCCCGGCGTTCTTCCGCCGGGAGCACGCCGACCACGTATTCGGCGGCGAGGATGTCGTCGCCGCCCGTGTCGGGGCTGTTTTCGTCGGCCGGGCTCATCGCTCCAGGCATTCCCTCAGTTTCATCAGGCTGCGGCGCAGCCAGGTCCTCATCGTGTTCAACGGCACGCCGTGGCGCTCGGCGAGTTCGGCGTAGCTCTCGCCCTTGAGATAGGCTCCCCGGACGGCCGCCGCCCGATCCTTGTCCAGTTCGTCGAGGCAGACGTGGATGCGCTCGCTTTCGCCGCTCGCCACCGCCGCCGCCTCGGGTCCGGGCGTCGGGTCGGCGATGTCCAGCGCGGCGTCGATGTCGACCGTCGGACGGCGCCGGGCCCTTATGCGGTCGATCGCATGGTTGCGCGCGATCGCCGCCAGCCAGGAGATCGGGCTGAGATCGGAAACCGCGAAGCGGTCGGCCTTCGTCCATATCTTGACGAAGACCTCCTGCAGCGCTTCTTCGGCCTCTGCCCGGTCGCCCAAGATACGCAGGCACACGCCGAACAGTTTCGCGCTGGTCTGCCGGTAGAGCAGATCGAACGCGCCGCGGTCCCCCATCGAGGTGCGAACGATCAGCTTGGTGATGTCCTGGGCAGTCATTGGCGCCAGATTACGAAGTCTCCTCGCATTTGCAACGCAGGAAAAAGGTCGAAGGCGACGCAATTGCCAAGGATGTCGCCGATGGACTAGCCTCGCCGCCGAAACGAAGGGGATTGGGGAACATGTCCTTGGAACGGCTTCTCTGGGAGACCGACGCCTGCGGTCTCGCCGAACGGGTACACAAGGGAGAGGTCTCTCCGGTCGACCTCGTCGAGGCGGCGATCGCGCGCGCCGAGCGCGTCAACCCCGAGATCAACGCCATCGCGGAAAGGACCTACGAGAGCGCCCGCGCCGCGGCGAAGACGGTCGACCGGGCCGACCCGCTCGCCGGCGTGCCCTTCGCCATCAAGGACCTCGCCATCGCCCAGAAGGGGGTACCGACGCATTCCGGCAGCAAGGTCCCTGCCTTCGTGCCGGACTTCGATTCGGTCCTCGTCGAGCGCTACCGTGCCGCCGGCCTGATCCCGATCGTCACCAGCACCTCGCCCGAATACGGCGTCAAGCTGATGACCGAGACGGAGGCCTTCGGCATCACGCGCAATCCGTGGAACACCGGCCACACGTCGGGCGGCTCGTCGGGCGGCGCGGCGGCGCTCGTCGCCGCGGGCGTGGTGCCGGCCGCGCATGCCTCCGACGGCGGCGGCTCGATCCGGGTGCCGTCGTCGACCACCGGCCTCGTCGGCCTGAAGACCTCGCGCGGGCGCATCCCGCTGTCGCCGCTGGTCTCGGAAGCCTGGTACGGCTACGTGGTCGACCACGCGGTGACGCGCTCGGTGCGCGACAGCGCGCTGCTGCTCGACCTGACCCACGGGCCGGATCCGCTGGCGCCCTATGCGGCGCGCCCGCCGAAAGGCACCTTCGCCGAGGCCGCCGCCCGCGACCCCGGACGCCTGTCGCTCGCCGTCTACCGCAAGTCGCCGCTCGGGCTGGAGATTTCCGCCGAGCCGCTGGCCGCGCTCGACGCGGCGATCGCGCTGGCGCGGGAAGGCGGCCACACGGTCGAGGAGATCGACCTGCCGATGATCGGCCGCGACTTCATGGCCGACTTCTGCATCGCCGTCGCCTCGGCGACCGCCGGCTCGATGCGCATCGAGGCGGCCCGCGTCGGCCGGCCGATCCTCGGCGACCTCGAACGGGCCACCCGCGTGCTCGCCCGTTTCGGCGACGTGATGACCGGCGGCGAGGTCTACGAGGCGCTGGAACGCCTGTCGCTCGCGACCCGGCAGATGCTCGTCGCCACCGCGCGCTTCGACGCCGTGCTGATGCCGATCATCGCCCACCCGCCGCTCGCCTGCGGGGCGATGGATCCGAAGGGAGCCGACGAGTTCCTCGAGAACACGCTCGACAAGCTCCGCCTCACCCGGCTGCTGCGCGTGCGCTCGCTTCTCGGACAGCTCATGGACAAGAGCCTCTGGTTCACCCACTGGCCGGCGATCCAGAACGTCACCGGCCAACCGTCGATCGCCATGCCGGTCCATGTCACCGCCGCCGGCCTTCCGCTCGGCATCCAGGCCGTCGGCCGGCCGGGCGACGAGGAGACGCTGCTTTCGTTCGCCGCGCAGATGGAGAGGATCTCCGGCTGGCTTTCGCGCCGCGCGCCGCTTATGCGTCCGTAATGACCGCAGAAGGCGACCTCACCCGGACATGAGCAGCGACGATTTCCTCGCCGTCCGCACCGAGCACTGGGCGCGGACGCTGACCGCCATCCCGAGCGTCACCGGCACGCGCGACGAGGCGGAGTTCGCCGACAGGCTGGTCGCGCTCCTGAAGGGCAACCCCGCCTTCGCCGCGCCCGCCGGCCGGGTGTGGACGCTGGACGTGCCGGGCGGGGCGTTTCCGCGCAAGTGCGTGCTCGGCCTCGTGCGCGGCGCGGGCTCACGCACGGTCGTGCTCACCGGGCATTTCGACATCGTCGAGACCGGCTGCTACGGGCCGCTCGAGCCGCTGGCGCTCGACCCCGACCGGCTGGGGCCGGCGCTCGTGGCGCGCATCGGCGACGAGCCGCACGAGGCGCGCGCCGCGCAGGCGGCGAAGGATCTGGCCGATGGCGCGTTCCTCCCCGGCCGCGGCCTGCTCGACATGAAGGCCGGGCTGTCCGCCGGACTGGCGGTGATCGAGAAGCTGGCGTCGGCGCCGTTCGACGGCAACCTGCTGTTCATCGCCGTGCCCGACGAGGAGGGCAATTCCGCCGGCGCCCGGCGCATCTCGCAGGCGCTGGCCGGCATCGCCGCCGATCACGGCCTCGCCATCGAGGCGGCCATCAACCTCGACGCCACGGTGGACGACGGCGACGGCGCCGAGGGCCGCGCCGTCGCGCTCGGCTCGGTCGGCAAGCTCCTGCCGAGCGCGCTGGTGGTGGGCCGCGCCGCGCATGCGTCGGATTCGTTCCGCGGCATCGGTGCCGCCGCGATCGCCGGCGCGCTGGCCGCCGAGATGGAATGGGCGCCGGAGCTGACCGAGCGCAGCGGCGACGAACTCGGCGCCGGGCCGACGCTGCTCGGCATGAAGGATTCGAAGGCCGCCTACGACGTCACGACGCCGGCGAGCGTCTGGATGTACTGGAACGTCATGACGCATCGCCGCGCGCCGGCCGAGGTGCTCGACGCGGTGGAGGCGGCGGCGTCAAGCAGCGCCGCGGCGCTGATGGAGCGGCTCGCCGAGCGCGCCACGGCGTCCGGCGCGACGGTCTCGCTCGCCCCCGTCGCGGTGGTCCGCTACGCCGCGCTGCTCGCCGGGGCGCTGCAGAGACCCGGCGCGCGGGCCGCGTTCGACGCCCTGTCCGACGAGCTCGCCGCCTCCGCGCTCAGCCTGCCGGACCAGTGCCGCAAGCTGACGGAGAAGGCCTGGGAACTGAGCGGCCGCTCCGGCCCGGCGATCGTGCTCGGCTTCGCCTCGATCCCCTATCTGCCGGTCGAATTGCGCGACGACGACGGCGCCCGGCGGCTCGACGCCGCCGTCCGCGCCGCGATGGCGACGACGACCGCCGTCCATGCGACGAGCCTGCGCACGATCCGCTACTTCCCCGGCATCTCCGACGTCAGCTTCTTCGGCCAGGCCGATGCGGGCCACGTGCCGGCGATCGCCGAAAACACGCCGATGTGGCGGGCGATCCTCGCCGGCGCGGAGCGCTTCGGCGCCGCCGGCATCCCCTCGATCAACGCCGGTCCGTGGGGCCGCGACTACCACACGCGGCTGGAGCGCATGCATGCCGGCTACGGCTTCCGCGTGCTGCCGGCGCTGCTCCTGTCGATCGTCGAGAACCTGCTGCGGCGCTGAGTTCAGTCCTCCCGCCGGAAGGTGCCGAAGTGGAAGCGCTGCACGGCGCCCGAGGGCGTGACGTGCTCGTGCCGGCAGCTGTCGACGAGGCGGAATCCCTCGCCGAGCGCGGCGGCGAGTTTCTCCGCGTCGTAGCGCTCGACGGGCAGGCCGCTGCATTTCTCCGGCCCGTCGGGCGCGAAGGTGCCGATGATGGCGTGTCCGCCGGGGCGGAGGCCGGCGCGCAGGCGATCGAGATAGGCGGCGCGGTCGCCGGGATCGGTGAGGAAATGGAAGGCGGCGCGGTCGTGCCAGATGTCGTAGAGCCGCGCCGGGCGCCACTTGGTCACGTCGGCCGCGATCCACGACACGCCGGAAGAAGCGGCGCCGAGCCGCTTTCGCGCGGCCGCGAGCGCCGCGTCCGAAAGGTCGAGCACGGTCACGTCGCGAAAGCCATTGTCGATGAGCCAGTCGACGAGCGTCGAGGCGCCGCCGCCGATGTCGACGACGACGCTCCCGGGAGCGGCGCCTGCGCGTTGCAGGAGGTCGGCCGAAGGCTGCGGCACCGGCTGGTACCAGCTCACCGCATCGCTCGCCCTGGTCGCGTAGACCTGCTGCCAATGCGCCTGCCGGTCCTGTTTCGCTGACACCTCGTCGCCCTCCTGCCGGGCAGGATAGGCGCGACCGGCGCGCGTCACAAGCGCGCCGGTCGGGGCAGATGTCAGGGCAAGGGCACGGCCTTACGATAGAGGTGCCAGGTGGCGTGGCCGAGCACCGGCAGCACGACGAGCAGCCCGAGGAAGAAGGGAACGCAGGCCGCCATCACGGCCAGCGTGACCACGACGCCCCAGCCGAGCATGGCGACCGGGCTGGCGACCACCGCCTTGACGCTGGTGATCATCGCCGTGACGAAGTCGTAGTTGCGCTCCATCAGCAGCGGAATCGCGATGACGGTGATCGAGAACAGCGTCAGCGCGATGACGGCGCCGACCACATGCCCGACCGCGAGGAACAGCCAGCCCTGCGGCGTCGTGAAGACGACGCTCATGAACTTGTCGAGCGTCGAGAACGACATGCGCCCGAGGAACAGCGCGACGAGCAGGCGGATCTGGTACATCCAGATCCAGAAGACGAAGAGCATGACGAAGGCCATCCACGACAGTTCGCGCAGGCGCTGCGCCCAGACCACGGACAGGACGGGTGCCCACTCCAGCGGTTCGCCGCTCTGCAGCCTCCTGCTGACCTCGTAGAGGCCGACGGCGGCGAACGGGCCGATCAGCGGGAAGCCGATGGCGAAGGGATAGATCATCCACGACATGTCCCAGCGGGTCAGCGCCAGGACGATGATGATGCCGATCAGGGCAAACGACGCCGCGAAGAAGAAGCCGAAGCGCGGCGCCCGCGCGAAGTCGGACATGCCCTGGAACAGGGCCGCGCGGATATCGGCGCCGCTGACCGCCACCACCGCGGGCATCGTGGGCGCTTTCGCCGCGGGCGGCGGTGTGACCGGTTGCGGTTCGTCTGCCATGTATGCGTTCCCCCCCTTTTTTCGCGCGGCTGATGCCGCCACGATCCCCAGCGCATAGTAGCGTCGGCCTGGCCGCGCTGCGCCTTGACCGAAATCAAAGCCGGCGACGACCTGCGCCGGGAAGCGATTGCCCGCCCTCCCGTTTCCCGCTAAGAGCCCGCCGACACGCTCCAGGAAGACATCCCATGACGACGGACATCGCCGCCACCGCCGAGATGCAGGCCGCCCTCCTCTCCCGCGCGTTGCCCTACATGCAGCGCTACGAGAACAAGACCGTGGTCGTGAAGTACGGCGGCCACGCCATGGGCAATCCGGAACTGGGCCGCGCCTTCGCCCGCGACATCGCGCTGCTGAAGCAGTCCGGCGTCAACCCGATCGTGGTCCACGGCGGCGGGCCGCAGATCGCGGCGATGCTGGCCAAGCTCGGCATCGAATCGAAGTTCGAGGGGGGCCTGCGCGTTACCGACGCCAAGACGGTCGAGATCGTCGAGATGGTGCTGGCCGGCTCCATCAACAAGGAGATCGTCGCTCTCATCAACGCCGAGGGCGAATGGGCGATCGGCCTGTGCGGCAAGGACGGCAACATGGTCTTCGCCGAGAAGGCGCACAAGACGGTGAAGGACCCGGATTCCAACATCGAGCGCGTGCTCGACCTCGGTTTCGTCGGCGAGCCCGTCGAGGTCGACCGTACCCTCCTCGACCTCCTCGCCCGCTCGGAGATGATCCCGGTGCTGGCGCCGGTGGCGCCCGGCCGCGACGGCCACACCTACAACATCAACGCCGACACCTTCGCCGGCGCCATCGCCGGCGCGCTCGGCGCCACGCGCCTCCTGTTCCTCACCGACGTGCCGGGCGTGCTCGACAAGGACAAGAACCTGATCGACGAGCTGACGGTGGCCCAGGCCAAGGCGCTGATCGCCGACGGCACCATTTCGGGCGGCATGATCCCCAAGGTCGAGACCTGCATCGAGGCGATCGAGCGCGGCGTCGAGGGCGTCGTCATCCTCAACGGCAAGACGGCGCATGCCGTCCTGCTGGAGCTGTTCACCGAGCACGGCGCCGGCACGCTGATCGTGCCGTAAGTCGGGCCGGCGATCGGCCGTCGCGTCAGCGCCTGAGATGGCCGAGCGGCACGCGCCCCGGCCCCTTGATGTTCTGCAGCACCAGTTGCGTGCGGACGTCGCGCACGCCCTTCAGGCGCATCAGCCGGTGCATGACGAAGTCGTTCAGCTCGTCGACGCTCGGCACCATGACGTGCAGCAGGAAGTCCTGGTCGCCGGTCAGCGTCCAGCATGACGACACCTCGTCCATGCGCTCGACCGCGGCGGTGAAGGCTTCCGGCGAGCCGTCGCTGTGGTTGGCCAGCCGCACCTGGACGAAGACCTCGACCATCAGGCCGACCGCGCGCCGGCCGACGACGGCCTGGAAACCCTTGATGATGCCGCTCGCCTGAAGGCCTTCGAAGCGCCGCGCGCAGGGCGTGTTCGACAGGCCGATCGCCTCGGCGAGCTCGGACACGGGCTTACGGCCCTCGCGCTGGAGGATCTCCAGCATGCGCACCTCGAATTCGTCGAGCTCCGGCATCTTTGCCTCCATACTGGCCGCCTATGAGTGACTATAACTCACATATCCGCTTACAGCGATGGATTTAGGGAACTATTTCTCCTCGTCCCCGCTATCATTCCCTCAAAGACGAAACGAGGGAGAGACACCATGCAGATCAGCGTCAGGGACTATGCGCGCGAATGCGCCGAGCAGGGCCTGCGCGGCGACTATTCGCTGTGCCGCGCCGATTTCACCGTCGATCAGGCCTACGACTACTCGCTGGCCGACCAGACGGTGTGGCGGACGCTGTGCGACCGGCAGATGGAGCTGACGCGGCGGCTGGCGCACGAATCCTATCTCGAGGGCGTCGCGGCGCTCGGCCTCCTGGACAGCATCCCCGACTTCGCCACGGTCAGCGAGCGGCTGAAGGCGATGACCGGGTGGACCATCGTCGCCGTGCCGGGCCTGATCCCGGCCGCGCCGTTCTTCGAACACCTCGCCAATCGCCGGTTCCCGGTGACCAACTGGCTGCGGACGGAGAGCGAACTCGATTACATCGTCGAGCCGGACATGTTCCACGACTTCTTCGGCCACGTGCCGATCCTGACCCAGCCGTCCTTCGCCGACTTCATGCAGATGTATGGCGAGAAGGCGCAAACGCTGTTCGACCGCGGCGGCGGCGAGATGATTACCCGGCTCTACTGGTACACGGCCGAATACGGGCTGATCGAAGAGCCGGGCCGGCCGCGCAAGGCCTTCGGCGCGGGCCTGATGTCGTCCTTCACCGAGTTGAGCTTCGCAACCGAAGGCGCCGGGGCGCACCATGTCGCCTTCGACCTCGAGACGGTGATGCGCACCGGCTACGAGATCGACAGGTTCCAGCGCGCCTACTTCGTCCTGCCGTCGTTCTCGGACCTGCGCCGCGCCTTCGAGGCGGCGGATCTCGCCGGTATCGTGGCCCGCGGCAAGGACCTGCCGCCGCTCGATCCGGCGACGCTCCCGGGCCTGTAGGCCGCCGGTCCTCGTCGGCGCCCTCAGGCGCCGGCGATGCCGCCCAGGTGCTCGCCGAGCCGGCAGGCCAGCGCCGTGATCGTCGTCGTCGGGTTGCACTGGCCCGACGTGGCGAACACCGAGGAGCCGCCGATGAAGAGATTGTCGACGCCGTGGACCTTGCTATTGCGGTCGACGACGCCCTTTTCGGGATCGTCGCTCATGCGCGTCCCGCCCATGTGATGGTGGCCGGCGAGTTCCTGGTCGGTCGGGTAGTCCTCGCCGTTGACCAGCCAGTCGGCGATGCGGACGCGCCCGATGTCCCTGGCGGCCAGCGTCTCTCCGAACAGGCGCAGGCCTTCGAGGATGGTCCGGCGCTCCATGTCCGATTTCTTCCAGTGCAGTTCGATGCGCGGCACGCCGACCTTGTCGCGGTCGGTCTCCGACAGGCGGATGAAGTTCGAGGCCAGCGGCGCCTGTTCCCATCCGACATAGAGCTGGGCCGCGCAGCGCAGGTTCTGGCCGAGCTGGTACGCGGCCCATTCGGCGAAGTCGGGCGCCACGCAGGCGAGATCGGCGATCACCTGCTTGACGCCGCCATAGGGCGTCTCGATCAGGCGAATGCCGAAATTCATGATCTTTCTTGCTTCCATCGCGGCCGGCGAAGGCGAGAAGAAGGCCTCGTTGGTCGTGTCGGTGGGGAAGATGCTGTAGTCAGACAGGATCGCGTCGCCGCCGAGGAACTGCGGATGCTCCATCCAGTAGCGCCCGAGCGCGGCTGCGTTGGGGACGACGGCCCCGTTGGACTGCTGGTTCGACCACAGGAGCAGGCGGGAGTTTTCCAGGCCGCCGGTGCACGGCACGTAGTAGTCGGCGACGAAGGTCCCGGCGTCGCGGTCGCGCGACCAGATGCGCGCGCCGGTGATCCTGCGGCCGTCGCCGGCGAGTTCCGTCACATAGGTGTTGAGCACCAGCGAGATCAGCGGGCTACGCTCGATCTCGTCATGGAACTTCTCGCCGAACTGGACGGCCGGGCTCTTGATCAGCTGCACGAGCCGAATGTCGTCCGAAATCGGGACATCGGCGCGGAAGGCGTCCAGTTCCAGGATATCGTGGACCTCTTCGAGGTATGGCTCGATATCGGCGCGGCCGATCGGCCAGCCGGTATCCGGGACCCAGGCCTTCGGCTGGAAATCGTGCGTGTCCAGCACCCGGCACCAGCCCGCCCAGTGGTTCGAGCAGCCGCCGAGGAAACGCAGCCGGGTCACGTCCAAGTCGAAATAGGGATCGCCGACCGTCTTGCCGCGGTAGAAGTCCTGCGAGTCCTCGCTCCATTCCGTGCCGCCGGCCTCGAAGATCACCGACGGCACGCCCGCCGCGGCGAGTTTACGCGCGATCGTCGTGCCTGCGGGACCGGAGCCGATGACGCAGACCTTGGCCGTCGCGCCCGAGGCGCGGAACGATTCGAAATCGGCGAAGATCATTTCAGATCTCCGCGCTTGAGGATCCAGCCGCCGACCTCGACGATCGCATTCGGATCGACGTCCTTCGGCAGCGAGACGAGGAGGGGGATTGCGGTGGTCGCGAGCAGCGCCTGAATCAGGCGGCGGCGGGATAGATCGACGGCGGCAGATCGCGCCATGGGTTGGGCTCCGTATCTGTGTTCACCCGCGCGGGGCCGGTCCCGGCCGGGGCCTTTGCGAGCTGTCGCGATCAACGACGCCAGAACCGTGCCAGACCACGGTAAACCAGCCCTTTTACCGGTCAGCGGAACGCAAGCAGGGTTAAGATTCCGCAAACGATCAGGATGCAGCCGGCCACCTCCAGCCAGTTGATGCGCTCCTTGAACAGGTAGACCGTGGACAGGAAGGTGAAGACCATCTCGACCTGCGCCAGCGACTTCACCACCGCCGCCTGTTGCAGCGTCATGGCGAAGAACCAGCCGAAGGAAGCGCTGGCCCCGACCAGGCCGACGACGAGCGACGGCTTCCAGGCGCGGACGATTCGCCCGATCTCCGACCTGTCGCGCCAGACCATCCAGGCCGACATCAGCACTGTCTGGAACACGATGACGACCGCCAGCGTCACCGCCGCCTGCATCAGCGCGTTCGGCCCGCCGAGCGACAGCGAGGCGGCACGGTAGGCGACCGCCGAGACGCCGAAGGCCGTCCCGGATGCCAGGCCTATCAGCGCGTTCCTGCCGAACACCGAGGTGAGCAGCGTCCGCCAGGTGAACGCCACGTGCGCGACCGAGATCAGCATGACGCCGAACACGGAGATCGCGATCGCGGCGATGACGCCCGTGGAGACGGACTCGCCCAGGAAGAGCAGGCCGAACAGCGCCGCCTGCGCCGGTTCGGTCCGCGAATAGGCCGTGCCGACCGCGAAGTTGCGGTGGGAGAAGAGGTGGATCAGGAGGAACGTCGCGGTTATCTGCGAGACGCCGCCGACGAGACACCACAGGGCGAACTCGGCGTTGAGCGCCGGAAAGGGATAGTCCGCGGCGAGGTTGAGCACGCCGACGAAGAACAGCGCGAAGGGCACGCCAAAGCCGAAGCGCACGAAGGTCGCGCCCGTCGTGCCCATGACGTTCTTCAGATGCTTCTGCATCGCCGAGCGGACGTTCTGCAGGAACGCCGCGGCGAGCGTGACGGGAATCCAGAGTTCCATGGGCCGGCGGGAGCTAGGTTGTTGCCGCGGGCAGGCTTAGACGTTTCGCTGCCGGATGGAAACGATCAACCGTTGCGCCACGATCGCCGCGGCCGGCGGCGCGACGGCCGCGCGGTCGGGCATTTCGCGGACAGGGATGGACGCGCTCAGGCCGCGGCGGCCTGGACCGGGGCGAAGACGGTGCGGTTGCGGCCGGTGCGCTTGGCCTCGTAGAGCTTGCGGTCGGCGGCGCGCATCAGTTCCGGAACGGTCGCCCCTTGCGGGCAGGCGGTGCCGCCGATCGAGACGGTGAGCGGCACGGTCGCCTCGCGGTCCGGCCGGAAGCGGATCATCTCGACTTCGTGACGGATGCGTTCGGCGACCCGCCTCGCCTCGTCAGCCGTGGCGCCGACGAGGAAAGCCGCGAACTCCTCGCCGCCGATGCGGCCGAGAATGTCGCCGCTGCGCACGCCGCGGGCGATCGCGGCGGTGATCTCGAGCAGCGCGTCGTCGCCGGTGAGATGGCCGTAATTGTCGTTGATCTTCTTGAAGTGGTCGGCGTCGATGATCAGCAGCGCGCCGCGGTCCGACTTGCGCCTCGTCCCCTCGATCGCGGCAAAGAACGTCTCGCGGTTGAGCATGCCGGTCATCTCGTCGAGCTTCGACTTCTCGGCGAGCCGGCGATGCGCGGCGGCGAGTTCGGTGTGGGCGCGGGTCAGTTCGCGATGCGCGGCGCGAAGGCGGCGGCCCTGGTAGAGAGTCCAGCCGCTGGCCGGCCACGCCACCAGCAACGGACAGGCCACGCACAGGATCAGCGCGTTGCCGTCGACGGCGCCGCCGGTCACGGCCATCGCGACGGTCGCGATCGCGAGGGACGCCAGGGCAGAGGCGACAGCGATCAGACCCGATTTCAGAATTACGCTTTTCATGCACTGCTCCCCGACGTCGCGGAACATGCCAGCAAGCGCTGAAGGGCTGGTTTCGCTGTCCGCTACAATTTTATCGGTCGGGCATTTTCGCGCCGCCGATTGGTCGTGCGCCGGCTCTGGCCAGGGGCACGATTCGTGCGATAAGGGCGCCATGACGAACCGTCCCGATCCCGCCCGCTTCGCCCACGTCACCGACTGGGTGTTCGACCTCGACAACACGCTCTACCCGCATCACACGAACCTGTTCGCGCAGATCGACGTGAAGATGACGGCCTATGTCTCCGAACTGCTGCGCCTGCCGCGCGACGAGGCCCGCGCCCTGCAGAAGGTGCTCTACAAGGACTACGGCACCACGATGAACGGGTTGATCACGCTGCACGGCATCGACCCGGACGACTTCCTCGAAAAGGTCCACGACATCGACTATTCGTGGGTGGAGCCCGCACCGCTGCTCGGCGAGGCCATCCGCGCCCTGCCCGGCCGCAAGTTCATCTTCACCAACGGCGACCGCGGCCATGCCGAGCGCACCGCGCGCCAGCTCGGCATCCTCGACCATTTCGACGACATCTTCGACATCGTCGCCGCGGGCCTGACGCCGAAGCCGGCGCGCAAGACCTACGACCGCTTCGTCGAGCTGCACGGCGTGGTCGGCCCCAATGCGGCGATGTTCGAGGACCTGGCGCGCAATCTCTCCGTGCCCAAGGCGCTCGGCATGACGACGGTTCTCGTCGTGCCGAACAATTTCGAGCCAACATTCTCGGAGATATGGGAGCGCGACCCGGCGTTCGACGACGAGGTCGACTTCGTCACCGACGACCTGACGGAGTTCCTGCGCACCGTCCTGGGGACCGCCACCGCTTGAGAAGATTTACCTCGGTCGAAGCGAGGATCGATGCCGCCGCGCATGCCGTGCTCGACCGGCTGCCGGCGCACGGGCTGTCCGGCGCGCTGGTGGAGTTCGCCGTCTTCGGCCTGAAGCAGGCCTGGGCGTGCCTGTTCGGCGGCGCGCTGCTGTTCCTGATCATCGCCACGAAGTACCTGTGGCCGCATGATGCGGCGCTGGCCCGCTACGATTTCCTGTTCCTGGCGGCGCTGGCATTGCAGCTGGGCCTGCTCGCCGGACGCCTCGAAACGCTCGGCGAGGCCAAGGTGATCCTCATCTTCCACCTCGTCGGGACGGCGATGGAAATCTTCAAGACCGGCGCCGGATCGTGGATCTATCCGGAGGAGAACGTCTTCCGCATCGCCGGCGTGCCGCTGTTCTCCGGCTTCATGTATGCCGCGGTCGGATCCTACATCGCGCGCATCACGCGCATCTTCGACCTGCGCTACA
>CALFXR010000178.1 GCA_937958475.1 uncultured Mesorhizobium sp.
GGTCGAGCCGCGGCCGCCACAGCGGCGCGGTGCCGAGCGCGATGTTCTCCAGAACCGTCATGTTGTCGGCCAGCGTGAAATGCTGGTGGACCATGCCGATGCCCGCCGCCAGCGCCGCCTTGGGATCTCCGGGGTGGAGCGGCGCGCCGAAGGCTTCCACGCTGCCCTCGTCGGCGACGTAGTGGCCGAAGAGGATGTTCATCAGCGTCGTCTTGCCGGCGCCGTTCTCGCCGAGCAGGGCGATGACCTCGCCGCGCATAAGTTCGAACGAGATCGCGTCGTTGGCGACCAGCGGGCCGAAACGTTTGGTGATGCCGGACAGGCGCAGGACGGGTTCAGCTGCGTTCACGACGGGACCCAGTCCATTTCAATCCGGCCCATCGAGGGACCCTGCCAATTGTCCGGCTGCTGGATTGGTTTGGTTCCGAAACGCTTCGGACGCAGGGAACACAGCACCGCCGCCAGAAGGACGGGAAACAGAGCAGCAACACGAAGCCAACCCTGCCAGTCCATCCACTAACCTCCTCGGGTTTCAACCGCACGTCCGGGCATGGTGGTTCTCGACGGACGAGCGAGGAAACACCCCCTCACCGTCTGCCTACGGCAGCCACCTCTCCCCCTGCCCGGGGGAGAGGAGCCCAAGCCCGCGAAGGGCGGCGACCTTCCCGACTGGCGCCTCCTCTCCCCCGGGGCAGGGGGAGAGGTGGACCGGCGAAACCGGGACGGTGAGGGGGTGCTTCCACCGACCGCTCAGTTCGACTTCGGCTCGTTGTCGTCGATGGCGACGGTGAACGAACCGTCCTTGATCGCGGCCTCCTTGGCAGCCACCAGCGCCACGGCCTCGGCCGGGACCTTGCCCTCGAAGGTGCCGAGCGGGGCGAGCGAGCAGCCGCCGGCCTTCATGAAGGAGTAGACCCCGTAGTCGTCGGCCTTGAAGGTTCCGGCCTTCACCTCGGCGATGGCCTTGTCCAGCGTCGGCTCGAAGTGCCAGAGCGCGGAGGCGACGACCGTATCCGGATAGTCGGCCTGGGTGTCGATGACGTTGCCGATGGCGAGCACGCCCTTCTCCTTGGCCGCGTCGGAGACGCCGAAGCGCTCGGCATAGAGCAGGTCGGCGCCGCCGTCGATCTGGGCGAAGGCGGTCTCCTTGGCCTTGGGCGGGTCGAACCACGAGCCGATGAAGGCGACCTGGAACTTCGCGTCAGGCGCGGTCTCCTTCACGCCCGCCATGAAGGCGTTCATCAGGCGGTTGACCTCGGGGATCGGATAGCCGCCGACCATGCCGATGTTCTTCGACTTGCTCATGGCGCCGGCGATGATGCCCGACAGGTAGGAGGCGTCCTGAATGTAGTTGTCGAAGACGGCGAAGTTGGGCAGGGCCGCATCGTGCTTGAAGCTCGATCCTTCGAGGAAGGCGACGTCCGGGTAGTCCTTGGCGACCGCGCGCGCGGCGTCCTCGACGCCGAACACCTCGCCGACGATCAGCTTGTGACCGGCCTCGCAGTATTCGCGCATGACGCGCTCGTAGTCGTTGTTGGAGGTGTTCTCGGAGAACACGTATTCGATGTCGCCGCGCTCCTTGGCGGCCATCGCCGCCTTGTGGATGCGGCTCACCCACTGCTGCTCGACCGGCACGGTGTAGATCGCCGCGACCTTGATCGGATCGGCGGCGAAGAGGCGGGTCGGGAAGGCTCCCGCCGCGGCCATCGCCGCGCCCGCGCCGACCGTCTTGAGAAGGGTGCGGCGGCTCACGCCGGATAGAATCCTGCTTGCTGGAATGGTCATTTCTCTAGCCCTCTGGCTGGTTGGATTGTTCTGACGAACCCCGTCATTTTTTTATCGTTTGGTCAACGTTATGGGAAATCCGGAAGGCCTGCAATCCGGATTCCGTAAGGGCAGCGCGGTCGTCCGCAGCGAAATGTCGTCAGGACACGGAGGTCGCCGAGACTCCGGCGCCGAGCAGCAGCACATAGGTGACGACGGCGACCAGCAGGCCGCGGAACGCGAAGCCGACGAAGCGATATTTCGCCCGGTTGATCGCCGACAGATTGTCGACGTTGCCGAGGTATTGTTCGAACAGGTAGCTCTGGTCGAGCGAGGTGCTGGCCGACAGGAACGGCTCCCGGTTCGCATGCCATCCGCCCCAGTAGAGCGACGTGGATGTCGAGCGGTGGCGCGGCAGGACGACGAGGATGGCGCTGACCAGCGAGACGACGACGGCCAGCGCCAGGATTCCCGAGAGTGCGATGGCCAGCGGATCGCCGGTGAGGTAGCGCTGGAGCTTGAAGACCCCGCGTCCCTCGGCCGAGGAGACGAGAAACGCCAGCATGAAGGTGAAGATGTAGGCCGCCTTCTGGTCGGCGATGCGGATCTGGTCGTAGTAGATGTCGTTGATCTTCTTCAGATGATCCAGGTAGTGCGGCGTGCCGATGGCCCCCGCGGCCGCCACCGGTGCCGACGTCTCAGTGCTCTTCCTTCCGGCCGCCATGTCCGCCCCTCGCCGTCCACAACATTTTCATCGATGATTGCCGCAAGTGCGGGCCGACGGCAACGGTTTCTTGACAGCCAACCGGCCTTGCACGCATATCGCCCGCGAGGGTCGCAGCACAGTTCTTCATGCGTGAATTCAGAGCAGGCATTGCCGCGCTGGCGGTGTTGGGGTGCTCGCTGCCGGCGACGGCGGACGTTTTCCCGCGCCTGTCGGCCGCCACCGCCTCGGTGATCGCGCGCAAGGCCGGCGAGGAGGCGCGCTTCATCGACGTCGACGGCTGGCGCGGCATCGACATCGCCCAGGAACTGCTGGTCGGCGATGCGCTGCGCACCAACGCCTACGGCCATCTCGCCGTGCTCTTCGTCGACAACACGCAGATCCGCCTCGGCCGCAACTCGACCATGGTGGTGAAGAAGATCGGCAGCGCCGAGGACACCGTGCTCGGCCTCGAGGAAGGCACGATCTGGGGCCGCGCCGAACGCGGCGAGGAAGGCGTCACCATCGAGACGCCGGCGGCGGCGGCGGCGATCCGCGGCACCGACTGGACGCTGACGGTCGAGGGCGACAAGACCTCGCTGATCGTGCTCGAAGGCGTCGTCGAGCTCTACAACGACTACGGCTCGGTCAGCGTCACGCGCGGCGAGGCGGCTTCGGCGCGGATCGGCCAGGCGCCGACCAAGACGATCATCGTCGACCCCGACGACCGCGAGCAGATGCTCTACTATCTCGCGCTGCGCGGCTCGTTCGACTGGCTGCCGACCTCGCCGCTGCCGAGCCCGCAGATGCGCGGCGAGCGCGCGCGGATTTCCGCCAAGCCCGCAGCGGCGCGCAACACCGAGGACTGGCTGACGCTCGCCGAGATCGCGCATTCCTACGACGGCCGCGAAGCCGCGCTCGACGCGCTGGAGCAGGCCGCCGCCTTCAGGCTCACCGCTTCGCAGAAGGCCCGCTACGACCTCGTCGACGCCATGATCACGGCGGCGGAAGGACGCTACGACGACGCGGCGCGGCTCTTTGCCCGCGCGGCACCCCGGCTCGACGGCGAGCGCCGCGCCGTGGCGCTCTACGCCGGCTACTTCGCCCGGGGCCTGGCCAATCCCGACCGGGCGGAAGCGCCGCCGAAGGTGAAGGCGGGCGGACCGTACGCGGCGCTCGCCGCCGCACTCGCCGCCGGCTTCCTGAAGGACATCCCAGCCGCCATCGCCGTGCTGAAGGACGCCGAGGCACGCCATCCGGACGATCCGACGCTGCCCGCCACCCGCGCGCAGCTGGCGCTGCTGCTCGACGACCGCGAGCAGGTGAACGAGGCGATCGACCGGTCGCTGGCGCTCGATCCCGACGACCCGTCGGCACTCGAGGCGCGTGCCAACTATCGCTCCGGCATCGAGAGCGACCTCGACGGGGCGCTGGGCGATCTCGAGCGCGCGACGGCGATCGCGCCGGGCTCGACGACGATCTGGAACGCGCTCGGGCTCGTGCACTCCGCGCGCGGCGCCGAGCGCGAGGCGGAAGCGGCGCTGAAGCGCGCGATCGAACTCGACCCGCAGGATCCGGCCTCGCGCGCCAACCTGGCGCTGTTCTATCTCGAGCAGGACCGGGTGAAGGAGGCGAAGGCCGAGATCGACAAGGCGATCGCGCTCGATCCGGCCTTCGACGTCGCGCTGGTGGCGCGCGGCCGCTACCATCTCCAGACCGGCGAACTCGACAAGGCGATGCGAGACCTGCTCGCCGCGACGACGGCGAACCCGGCGCATGCGCAGGCGTTGCTGCTGCTCGCCGCGGCCTACTACGAAGCCGGCGACCGCGAACCGGCGGCGCAGGCGATGGAGAACGCCGACCGGCTCGACCCGAACGACCCGGTGATGTCGAACTTCCGCACGGTGGTGGCGATCGACGACTACGATGCGGACGCGGCGCTGAAATACGCGCGCGAGGCGCTCGACCGGTCGCGGGCGCGCGGCGGCGTCTACCGGCCGCTCAGCGCCAACAAGGACGCCGGCTCGGTGCTCAACGACGCCTTCCGGCTGCAGGGGCTCGACGCCTGGGGCCGCTACTACGGCGCCGCCGTCTTCGACCCGTTCAACGCCACCGGCTATGTCGACATGGCGCTGGCCGGCAGTCCCGATCCCTTCGTCAGCGCGATGGAGTATGGCGGGCTGCCCACCGAGCCGGTCGGCAACAGCACCAGCTTCTCGTCATTCTTCCAGGGCCTGATGCTCGATCCGGCGATGCTGTCGGGCCGCTCGCGCAGCGCCAACCTGGTCCGCCGGCCCTTCGTCGAAGGATCGGTCGGCGGCGGCTTCGTCCGGACCGGCAGCGACTGGGGCTGGACGACCGAGGCGGAGCTGCAGACCTACCAGTCGAAGCCGTTCCCGTGGAGCTTCTACGGCCAGCTTCAACTGCGCCGCACCGACGACTTCCGCACGAGCACGGCGCCGGGGCTGACGGTGCCCAACGTGCAGTTCGACCTCGGCTTCGACAACATCGCCGGGACCGGATACCTGACGGCGCGGCCGACGCCCTACGACCGCATCGTCGCCTATGTCGACATGCGCAACTACCGGTCGAACCTGACCAACGCCGTCGTCGTGCCCTTCCCGCCGGTGCCGCCGTTCGACGCGATCAGCTACGACCGCGTCGTCAACGACAAGACCGGCGAGGCCGGCATCGCCTGGAGCCACACCTACGGCTATCGCAACGTCGGCAACGTCGCCCTGTTCGGCTCGGGATTCCGCCGCAACAGCCACGAGGAAGCGATCCTGTTCGTCGACTTCGGCGGCGGTCCGGTGCCGTTCGGCGCCCGGGTGCTCGACACGACCACGCGACAGAACGCCTATCTGGCCGCGGCGAGCCACAGCATCGGCATCGACGACCTGACGCTGCGCTTCGGCGCCGAAGGCGGCCGCATCGAGCAGAACCGCCGCGATGTCGACACGCTGATCTTCCCCGGACCGACGATCACGACGACGGTCACGGACACCAGTGTCGCGGTGGCCATGGCGCGCGCCCATGTCGACGCGCTCTACGAGGTGACGCCGGAGCTGAAGCTCGAGGCCGGCCTCTTCGTCACCCACCTCCAGGACGCCACCGCCTCGCTGACGCGCTTCGAGCCGCGCTTCGCCGCCGCCTGGACGCCGGTGGAGGGCCACTGGCTGCGCGCCGGGTTCCTGCGCGAGACGTCGGCTGCCAACTCCACCACGCTCGCCCCGATCGGCGTGCTCGGCCTGCAGTCGAACCAGGTGCCTCTCGGGCTGGGCGGCTATTCCGACACGGTCGCCCTGCGCTGGGATGCAGAATGGAACGACCGGCTCTTCACCACGCTGGACTACCAGCACCAGGACCTGACCGGCCTGAGCATCCCTGTCCCGGCCTCGCTGGACACGATCGACATCGCCTCGGGGCGGATCGACCGGGTGAGCGGCACGGCCAACGTCAGGCTCGGCGGCGGCTTCGGCGCGTTCGGCACGCTGGTGTGGACGGATTCGCAGGACCGCGACCCGGCCAGCCCCGGCTTCGGCGGCGCCCTGCCCTACATTCCCGAGATCGCCGGCCGCGTCGGCCTGACCTGGGTCAATCCCGCCAACATCAAGGTGACGGCGGCTGCGACCTATGTCGGCCCGCGCAACGGCAACGTCTTCGGCGACCGGCTCGACGGCTACTGGACCGCCGACGCGATGCTGACCTGGGAGCCGTTCGACAAGCGCTTCGAACTGGAACTCGCCGCCTACAACATCTTCGACCAGGCGTTCTCCGTCGCCATGGACACGCCGGGTTGGGGACGCACGCTGGTCGGCTCACTGAAAGTCCGCTTCTGATGGCCGCCACCCGGCGGTGGTGGACGGCGCTCGCCACGGCCGACGCCGCCCCGGCCGCACGGCAGAGGAACCGGCTGCGCGGCATCGCGGTGATCGTGGCGTGCGCGTCCGCGGTGATCGCGGCGGCCTCGTTCTCGGGACCGTGGCGGCTCTTCGAAGCGCGCGTCTTCGACTACCTGTCGACGCTGTCGCCGCCGCCTCGCCCCGCCGACGGACCGCTGATCGTCGCCATCGACGAGCCCTCCTTCGCAGAGCTCGGCCTGCAATGGCCGTGGCCGCGCGACATCCACGGCCGCCTGGTCGAGGCGCTGCGCGATGCCGGCGCCAGGGCGATCGGCCTCGACATCATCTTCGCCGAGCCGTCGGCGAGGCCCGGCGCCGATGCCGCGCTGGCCGCCGCGCTCGGCCCCGACGTCGTGCTCGCCGCCGACGAGACGCTGATCGACACGCCGCATGCCTTGCAGGCGATCCGCGTGGAGCCGCTGCCCGCGTTCACCGACGCCGGCGCGCGGTCGGGCATCGCCTCGATCGTGCTCGACCGCGACGGCACCCTGCGGCGCGTTCCGCGCTATCCCGACGGCTTCGCCGCCGTCCTGCTCGGCACCGGCGGCATCGGCTACACGCCGCCGCCGCCCGGCGCGCTGCTGCAATCCTTCGGGCCGGCACGCACCTACCAGACGGTCTCCTACTACCAGGCGCTGGAGCCCGCATCGTTCCTGCCGCCGGGCATCTTCGCCGGCAGGACGGTGATCGTCGGCCTGTCCATGCAGTCCGCCCCGACGACCGATGCGGGCGGCGCCGACGCCTTCGCCACGCCGCAGACGCTGCGCACGGGGCGGCTCGTTTCCGGGGCCGAGATCCACGCGACGGTCTACGACAATTTGCGCGCCGGGCTGTTCGTCCGGCCCGCGGCGACGCCGCTGCTGCTTGGCGCGATCGCTCTTGCCGCGCTGCTCGCCGGGATCGCGGTGCGCCGCGCCACGGGCTGGCGGACCGTCGTCGCGGCTTTGCTTGCCGTGGCGGCCTGCGTGGCGGCGAGCTGGCTCACGCTCCGCTTCGGACGCCTGTTCGTCCCGCCGATCGCGCCGGCCGTGGCATTCGCCGCCGTCGCGGCGGCGCAGGGCGCGCGCGACTACGCCGCCGAGTTCCGGCTGCGCCAGGGCATCACCCGCGCCTTCTCGCAGTATCTTTCGCCGGTCCTCGTCGAGCGCCTGGCGAGCGATCCCGCCCAGCTCCGCCTCGGCGGCGAACGGCGCACGCTGACGATCCTGTTTTGCGACGTGCGCGGCTTCACCACGATCGCCGAGCGGCTGAAGGACGATCCGCAGCGCCTGACGACGCTGATCAACCGCCTGCTCAACCCGCTGTCGGCGGTGATCCTCGCGGCGGGCGGGACCATCGACAAGTATATCGGCGACGCCATCATGGCGTTCTGGAACGCGCCGCTCGACGAGCCGGAGCACGCCGAGAAGGCCGTCGGCGCGGCGATCGGCATGCTCGCGGCAGTCGACGCGCTCAATGCGGACCTGGTCGCAGAGGCCAGGGCGGCCGGCGAAATGCCGATCGAGATCCGCATCGGCATCGGCATCAACACCGGCGACTGCGTGGTCGGCAACATGGGTTCCGACGTGCGCTTCAACTATTCGGTGCTGGGCGATCCGGTGAACCTCGCGGCGCGGCTCGAAGGCGAGACCAAGGTCTACGGCGTGCCGATCCTCGTCGGCGACGAGACCGCGCGGCGCGCAGCGGGCCGTTTCGCGACGGTCGAGCTCGACCGGGTGCTGGTGAAGGGCAAGACCGAGCCGGCCGTCGTCCACGCCGTGCTGCGGGACACGAGTGCCGGACCGGACGGGATCGATGTGGAGACCCGCGGCGCGCACCAGGCGTTCCTTGACGACTTCTATGCCGGGCGCAAGGCCGATGCGGCGGCGCGGAGCGACAGGCTGGCGAGGCGGCTGCCGGCGCTGGCCGTCTACTACGAACGGATGCGGGCGGTCGTGGGCCTGCCCCGGTAGCGCCCGAGGTGGACGCGCCGTGCTCCGTGCCCTCCTCAGTAGTCTCCCGACGCACCGCCGCCGCCCGACGACCCGCCGCCACCGCCCGCCGAGGAGGAGCGGCCGCTGCCCCCGCCATCCTTGCCCGGCGTCACCCTGACATCGCCGGCGACGTTGGCCAGCCACAGGATCGTGCGGCGCAGGCGGCTCGTCTTCTTCTTCGGCACCAGGCCGAAGACGACGAGCAGCTTGCAGACGAAGGAGACGACGATCAGCGCAGCTACCGCCATGAACAGGCCGATGCCGAGCATGGTGCCTAACCCGACCGTCTCCATCGGCGCTTCCGCGGTCCCGGCGAGCGCCGGCAAGGCCGAAAGACAGGTCGCGGAAAGCCCGGCAACGGCGTTGCGCGCGATACGCAATGATCCTCTCCCTGCCCCGGTCTTTTCCGAGGTCCGAATCGCGCCCGCCTTCACGACATCGCGTCGAGTGCCTTCCGCTGGCGGTGCATCTCCAGGAATATCCGATAATCCCGGTCGAAACGAGCGCGCGCGGCAGGATCGGGCCGACGTTCGTTGCTGCCCTGGGCCATGGCGGCGCAGGCCGCCGGCAGGTCGGGGTGGAGGCCCGCGGCCGCTGCCGCCAGCATGCCGGTGCCGAGCAGCATCGCATCGGGCGCCGCGGGCTCGACAACGGTGCAGCCGGTCGCGTCGGCATAGAGTTCCATCAGCAGCGGATTGCGCGTGTGGCCGCCGGTGACGTGCAGCGTGTCGATCGCCGTGCCGCGGGCATTGAGCGTGTCGAGGATGTGGCGGACGCCGAGCGCGATGGCGACGCAGGTCCGCCAGTACAGCCTCGCCAGGCTGTCGAAGGAGGAATCGAGGTCGAGCCCGCTGATCACGCCGACCGCGTATGGATCGCCGAAGGGCGAACGGTTGCCGTGGAAATCCGGCACGACGTGGAGCCGCGGGGCGAGGTCCGACCCTTCCTGCCCCCTCAGTTCCACCACCCGCGTGGCGATCCTGCGGTGCATGTCGACCGTCGGCTCGCCGCCCTGCCGGTGCCAGGCGATGAGGTGATCGAGAAGGGCGCCCGTCGCCGACTGGCCGCCCTCGGTGAGCCAGCGGCCGGGGAGCGCGGCGCCGTAGTAGGGGCCCCAGCAGCCGGGGAACGGCCGCGGCTCGTCCGACAGCGCCATCACGCAGCTCGACGTGCCGGCGATCAGCGCCAGGTGGCGGTCGAGTCCGTCGCGTTCGCCGGCGAGGCCGCCAAGGGTTCCGAGCGCACCGGCATAGGCGTCGATGACGCCGGCCGCGACCCGGCATGCCGTGGTCAGGCCGAGTTCGCGCGCCGCCGCCGCGGTGAGCGGGCCGAGGTCGGAACCGACGGGGCTGGCGACGGAAGGCAGGCCGCCGCGTTCCAGAAGGTCGGCGATGCCCATGGCGGCGAGGAAGTCGTGCTGCCAGCCGCCATCCGGGGCGAGGTAGGCCCATTTGCAGACCAGCGTGCATTGCGAGCGCGCGTCGGAGCCCGACGCGCGCCAGGAGAGGAAGTCGGCGAGGTCGCAGAGGCGGCCGGCGCGCGCCCAGCTTCCCGGCAGGTTGCGCTTCAGCCACATCAGCTTCGGCGTCTGCATCTCGGGCGACATGACGCCGCCGATCCGCTCGAGCAGGGCGTGGCCGGAGGCGGTGCATTCGTCGGCCTCGGCAAGCGCCCTGTGATCGAGCCAGACGATGGTGTCCCAGCGATCGTCGCCCCTGGTCGACACGCCGACCTGGCCGCCGTCGGCGCCGCGCACGACCAGCGAACAGGTGGCGTCGAAGGCGATGCCGGCGATCGACCCGGGGGCGACGCCCGACGCGCCCAGCGCGTCGCGCACGGCGGCGCAGACGGCGGTCCAGATGTCTTCCGAATCGTGCTCGGCATGGCCGGCGCGCGGCCGGTTCATGGCGATCGGCCGCTCGGCGCGGGCGAGCAGCCGCCCCGCGGGGTCGAGAATGCCGGCGCGGGCGCTGCCGGTACCGACGTCGACGGCACAGACGAAGCGCATGATCAGGCGATCCGCGTCGAGGCTGGCAGACGATCGATCAGGCCCGGCAGGTCGCGCATGTCGGCGAACTCGGCGTCGGGACGCAGCGCCGCGATCGCCGCGCGGATCGACGGGCCGGCGGCGTGGGAACCGCCGGAGAAAGCCAGCACGCGCATGCCCGCCTTGCGCGCCGCCTCGACGCCGGCGGGACTGTCCTCGACGACGACGCAGGCGGCCGGGTCGACGCCCATCGCCGCGGCGGCATGCAGGAACAGATCGGGTGCCGGCTTGCCTCTCTCGACCATGGTCGAACTGTAGATGTCGGGCTCGAAGAATTCCAGCAGGCCGGTGACCTGGAGCGACAGCCGGATGCGTTCGGGCTTCGACGAGGAGGCGACGCAGCGGCGCAGCGGGATCGCCGCGATCGCCTCGCGGATACCGGAGATCGGCTTCAGCTCGGCGCGAAAGCGTGCATGGAGCGCGGAGCGCATCTCGGCGAGATGGGCGTCGGTGACGACGAGGCCGAAATCGTCGCGCAGCAGGGCGCAGATGGTCGCCATCGACCGGCCGAGAAAGCGGTCGTAGGCGAGGCTTTCCTCGATGCTGCCGCCGGCCGCGGCGATGGTGTCGAGGAGCACGCCGATCGAGATCGGTTCGCTGTCGACCAGCACGCCGTCGCAGTCGAAGATGACGAGCTCGATCGGCGTCTGGCTCAAGATATCGGCTCCCGATGCGGCTCCGGCGCGTTGCACAGGCGGGTAGCGGACCGGCGACGGCCTGTCCAGCCCGCCGGCGAACGGCAGGGCCGGACCGTCGTCCCTGCCGCCTTCACGCCTCGCCGAGATAGCGGCGCAGCGTTTCGGCGGTGCCGTCGCGCCAGAGCGCGGCGAGTGCCGCGGCAAAGGCTTCGGCAAACACGGGCGAGCGGCCGACGGCGCCGTAGATGTCGTCCATGGCGAGCCAGGCGCCGGGATTTTCCCTCGACGCAAGGGCGGTCGCATTGAGCCGGTCCCAGTTCGGGTCGTTGGCTTCGATCCCGGCGCCGCTGTCGGTGGTGCCGGCGCAGTAGCGGCACCACAGCGCCGATTCGAGAGCCAGCCCGGCGACGCCCTGCCCGGCCCGGAGCCGGTCGGCGATGGTCGGCACGATGAACTTCGGCTGCCGGTTGGAACCGTCGAGGCAGAGCCGGCGGATCGTGTCGCCGATGCGCGGATTGGCGAAGCGCCGCTGGATAAGGTCGTGGTACTCGGCGAGCACGACCCCGGGGACCGGCGGTATCGTCGGAATGATCTCCCCGGTCTCGACCCTGGTCAGGAAGGCGCGCACCAGCGGGTCTTCCATCGCCTCGTGGACGAAATGGATGTCCATCAGCCCGGCCGGATAGGCGATGGTGGCGTGGCCGCCGTTGAGGATGCGGATCTTCATCAGCTCGAAGGGCGAGACGTCGTCGACGAAGGTGACACCGACGTCTTCGAGCGCAGGACGGCCGGCCGGGAAGCGGTCCTCCAGCACCCACTGGCGGAACGGCTCGCAGAACACCGGCCAGGCGTCGTCGATGCCGAAATCGTCGGCGAGCCGACGGCGCTCCCGGTCGGTGGTGGCCGGTGTGATGCGGTCGACCATGCCGTTGGGAAAGGCGACGTTCGCCGCGATCCAGTCGGCGAGGCCGGGATCGCTCAGCCGCGCCAGGCCGACGACGGCGTCGCTGGTGACGCGGCCGTTGTGGGGAATGTTGTCGCAGGACATGACGGTGAAGGGCGCGATGCCTTCGGCGCGACGCCGTTTCAGCCCGGCGATGATGAGGCCGAAGACCGTCTTCGGACGCTCGGCAGCCGCAGCGTCGGCGACGATGTCGGGATGCGCCGGATTGAACCGGTGGGACGCCGGATCGATGAAGTAGCCGCCTTCGGTGATGGTCAGCGAGACGATGCGGATCGCCGGGTCGGCGAGGCGCGCGACGATCGCCGGCCCGTCGCCGGGCGTCAGGAAATCGACCATCGGCGCAGTCACCCGCGCCGCCACGTGGTCGCTGTCCTGCTCGACGACGGTGGTCAGCCAGTCCTGCGCGGCGAGGCGGTCGCGGCCCGCCTTCTCGCCGGCAAAGACGCCGGCGCCGACGATCGCCCAGTCGTGGTCGCGGCCATGGTTGAAGAGGTCGTCGAGATAGACGGCCTGATGCGAGCGGTGAAAGTTGCCGACGCCGAAATGCAGGATGCCCGCCGTCAGCGACGCCGGGTCGTAGGCGGGCCGTCCGACACGTGCGGGAAGGCCGGAGAGATTGGCGAGGGAGAGGCGGTGGGTCATGTCGAACATCGTCCGTCCAGTTCATCGGGGGCCGGCATTCGCGATCCCTTCTCCCGCTGCGGGAGAAGGTGGATCGGCGCGCAGCCCCGAGACGGATGAGGGGTGCCGGCAGGATCGCCAGCGCCTTCGTTCCGTCCAGCACCCCTCATCCGACCTCGCTTCGCTCGGCCACCTTCTCCCGCAAGGGGAGAAGGGAGCCTCAGCTCATCCAGTTGCCGCCGTCGACGTTGTAGGTCTGCGCCACGACGTAGTCGGCTTCGGCCGAGGCGAGGAAGATCGCCATGCCGACGAGGTCTTCCGCCGTGCCCATGCGGCCGTAGGGCACGGCCTCGCCGACCAGCCGCTTCTTCTCGCCGAGCGGGCGGCCTTCGTATTTGGCGAACAGCGCATCGACATGGTCCCAGTGCTCGCCGTCGACCACGCCCGGCGCGATGGCATTGACGTTGATGCGATGCCGGATCAGGTCGAGGCCGGCGGACTGGGTGAGGCTGATGACGGCTGCCTTGGTGGCGCAGTAGACGGCGACCAGCGCCTCGCCGCGCCGCCCGGCCTGGCTGGCCATGTTGACGATCTTGCCGCCCCTGCCCCGCGCGATCATCGACCGCGCCACGGACTGCAACGTGAACAGCATGCCGGCGACGTTGACGGCGAAGAGCCGGTCGTAGCTCGCCCGGGTGATCTCGACGATCGGGGCGAGATCGAACAGGGCGGCGTTGTTGACGAGGATGTCGATGCCGCCGGCGCGCTCTTCCACCGCCGCGACGGCGCGGTCGATCGAGGCCTGGTCGGTGACGTCGAGACGGACCGCGTGGGCCCTGTCGCCGATCTCGGCGGCGGTGCGTTCCGCGGCGGCAAGGTCGATGTCGGCGATCGCCACAAGCGCGCCTTCACGGGCATAGGCCATGGCGAAGGCCTTGCCGATGCCGCGCGCCGCGCCTGTGATCAGAGCCGATTTGCCGGCGAGCCGTCCGCTCATAGCGCCTTCCCTTCGGCGTCGAAGCGGTGGAGCTTCGTCGGATCGGGCGTCAGGTGGACCGTGTCGCCGTGCCTGAGTTCGACGTCGCCGCCGGTGCGCACGTTGATGGTGCCGATGCCGTCGACGTGAACATGGAGGAATGTGTCGGCGCCGAGGTGTTCGGTGACGCCCACCCTGCCCTTCCATTCGCCTTCCGTCCGCGACACGGCGACGTGTTCCGGCCGGATGCCGACGGTCGGCGCGCCGTAGGGCGCCGCGGCGGCGCCGTCGACGATGTTCATGCGCGGCGAGCCGATGAAGCCGGCGACGAACAGGTTCTTCGGCTTGCGGTAGAGATCGAGCGGGGAACCGACCTGCTCGATGTTGCCGGCGTTGAGCACGACGATCTTGTCGGCCATGGTCATGGCCTCGACCTGGTCGTGCGTGACGTAGATCATCGTGGTCTTGAGCTGCTGGTGCAGTTCGCTGATCTCGAGGCGCATGGTGCCGCGCAGCGCGGCGTCGAGGTTGGACAGCGGCTCGTCGAAGAGGAACGCCTTCGGCTGGCGGACGATGGCGCGGCCGATGGCGACGCGCTGGCGCTGGCCGCCGGAGAGCTGGCCGGGCCGGCGCTCGAGATAGGCGGTGAGGTTGAGGACGCGCGCGGCGTCCCTGACCTTGCGGTCGATCGTCTCCTTCGTCTCGCCGGCCATCTTCAGCGGGAAGGCGATGTTGTTATAGACGCTCATGTGCGGGTAGAGCGCGTAGGACTGGAACACCATCGCCAGGCCGCGCCGGGCCGGCGCTTCCGCGGTGACGTCGCGCCCGTCGATGGCGATCGTGCCGGCGCTGGTGTCTTCGAGGCCTGCGATCAGGCGCAGGAGGGTCGACTTGCCGCAGCCGGACGGGCCGACGAAGACGACGAACTCGCCGTCGGCGATGTCGAGGTCGATGTCGGGGATGATGATCGTCGCGCCGAACGACTTCGACACGTTCTTCAGGACGATGTTGCCCATGGTTTCCTCCCCGCGAACCTATTTGACCGCGCCGAACGTCAGGCCGCGGACGAGCTGCCGCTGCGAGAACCAGCCCATGATCAGGATGGGCGCGATGGCGAGCGTCGACGCCGCCGAGAGCTTCGCCCAGAACAGCCCCTGCGGGCTGGAGAACGAGGCGATGAAGGCGGTCAGCGGCGCGGCATTGGTGGTCGACAGCCGGATCGTCCAGAACGATTCGTTCCAGGCGAGAATGATGTTGAGCAGCATGGTCGAGGCGATGCCCGGCACCGCCATCGGCGTCAGCACGTAGACGATCTCGCCCAGCAGCGAGGCGCCGTCCATGCGCGCGGCCTCGAGGATCTCGCCCGGGATCTCGCGGAAATAGGTGTAGAGCATCCACACCACGATCGGCAGGTTGATCAGCATCAGCATGACCGTCAGGCCGAGCCGCGTGTCGAGCAGGCTCCAGTCGCGGAAGAGCAGGTAGATCGGCACCAGCACGGCGACCGCCGGCATCATCTTGGTGGAGAGCATCCACATCAGGATGTCCTTGGTGCGCCTGGTCGGCGAGAACGCCATCGACCAGGCGGCGGGAATGGCGACCAGCAGCGCCAGGATCGTCGAGCCGACGGCGATCACCACGGAATTCATGAACGGCTTGAAGTAGTCGCGCTGCGACTGGACCTCGATGTAGTTCTCGAAGGTCCCGGACGGGATCAGGCTGATGCCGGCGATCGCCTCCGCCTCGGTCTTGAAGGAGGTGAGCACCGCGTAGAGGATGGGAAAGAAGATCAGCAGCGCCACCGCCCAGGCGGCGATCGTCCAGCCGATCCTGCTTCCTGTCGAAACCCGGCGTGCCATGGTCTTGCTCCTCTAACGGTCCAGGTTCCTGCCGACGGCGCGCATCAGGAAGATGGCGACGACGTTGGCGAGGATGACGGCGATCACGCCCCCGGCCGAAGCACCGCCGACGTCGTAGCCGAGCAGCGCGGTGCGGTAGATCAGGAAGGCGAGGTTGGTGGAGGCGTAGCCCGGCCCGCCATTGGTCGTGACCAGGATCTCGGCATAGACGCCGAGCAGGAAGATGGTCTGGATCAGGATGACGACGGTGATGGCGCGGGCGAGATGCGGCAGGGTCAGATAGCGGAAGCGGTCGAGGAAGCCGGCGCCGTCCATCTCGGCCGCCTCCTTCTGCTCGCCGTCGAGCGACTGCAGCGCAGTGAGCAGGATCAGCGTGGCGAAGGGCAGCCACTGCCAGGCGACGATGATGACGATCGACAGCAGCGGATGCTGGGCGAACCAGTCGATCGGCGTGGCGCCGAAGAAGCGGGCGACGTCGGCGAGCACGCCGTAGCCGGGATGCATGATCATGTTCTTCCACACCAGCGCGGCGACCGGCGGCATGACGAAGAACGGCGAAATGACCAGGATGCGGACGATGCCCTGGCCGAAGATCGGCTGGTCGAGCAGTAGCGCGAGCAGGATGCCGCCGACCACGGTGATCAGGAGGACGCCGCCGACCAGGATCAGCGTGTTGGCGATCGACTGGAAGAAGGCGGGGTCGGTGTAGAAGTACTGGTAGTTGAACAGGCCGGCAAAGGAGACGTTGGCCGGATTGAGCAGATTGTAGTTCTGGAAGGAGAACCACAGCGTCATCGCCAGCGGCACGATCATCCACACGAGGAGGAGGAGGATCGAGGGCGCCATCATGAAGCGCGCCAGCGTCCGGGTCTGCCTGGTAGCCATGTTCCGCCTCCATGCCTTTCCGGCAACGGTGGAAATGCTTGATGGGAACGCGTGCGGTCGAGCGGGTCCGGCGGCCCCGCGCCGAGGCGGCGGGGCGGCCGCCCGGGCCGGAGCCCGAGCGGCCAGGGCACCGGGAGGAGCCCTATTTGATGTAGCCGGAGCGGGTCATCTCGCGGACCGAGACGGACTGGGCCTGGGCGAGCGCGTCGTCGACCGACATCTGGCCGGCGAGCGCGGCGGAGAACAGCTGGCCGACGGTCGTGGCAAGGCCCTGGAACTCGGGGATGGCGACGAACTGGACGCCGACATAGGGCACCGGCTTGACGGTGGGCTTGGTCGGGTCCGCGGAGTTGATCGAGTCGAGCGTCATCTTCGCGAAGGGAGCCGCCTTCTGGTACTCCGGGTTCTCGTAGAGCGAGGTACGGGTGCCCGGAGGAACGTTGGCCCAGCCTTCCTTGGAAGCGACGAGTTCTAGGTAGCTCTTCGAGGTCGCCCAGGCGATGAACTTCTCCGCGGCCGCGGCCTTCTGCGAGCCGGCGGGGATGGCCAGCGACCACGCCCACAGCCAGTTGCCGCGCTTGCCGAGCCCGTTGTCGGGGGCCAGCGCGTAACCGACCTTGTCGGCGACGGTCGAGTCCTTCGGGTTGGAGACGAAGGAGGCGGCGACGGTGGCGTCGATCCACATGCCGCACTTGCCCTGCTGGAACAGCGCCAGGTTCTCGTTGAAGCCGTTGGACGAGGCGCCCTGGGGGCCGGCGTCGTTCATCAGCTTGACGTAGAAGTCGAGCGTCGCCTTCCACTCCGGCTGGTCGAACTGCGGCTGCCAGGTCTCGTCGAACCAGCGCGCGCCGAACGAATTGGCGGTGGCGGTGAGGAAGGCCATGTTCTCGCCCCAGCCGGCCTTGCCGCGCAGGCAAATGCCGTTGATGTCGGCCGAGCGGTCGGTCATCTTGCGGGCGGCGTCGGCGATGAACTCCCAGGTCGGCGCGTCGGGCATGGTCAGGCCCGCCTTCTCGATCAGGTCCTTGCGGTACATGACCATCGAGCTCTCGCCGTAGAACGGCGCGGCGAAGAGCTTGCCGTCCATCGACAGGCCGCCGCGGATCGCCGGCAGGATGTCGTCGACGTCGTAGTCGGCGCCGAGATTGTCGAGCGGCAGGAGCCAGCCCTGCTTGGCCCAGATCGGCACTTCGTAGGTGCCGATGGTCATGACGTCGTACTGGCCGCCCTTGGTGGCGATGTCGGTCGTCACGCGCTCGCGCAGCACGTTTTCTTCCAGCGTCACCCACTGCAGCTCGACGCCGGGGTTCCTGGCGGCGAAGTCGTCCGTCAGCTTCTGCATGCGGATCATGTCGCCGTTGTTGACGGTGGCGATGGTCAGCGTCTCGGCATGCGCGGCGAGCGCGAACGCGCTGGCGGAACACAGGCCCATTACGAGCGTGCGAAGTCTCATTTCGAATTCCTCCCAAACAGACAGACTGAGCAATTGCCTTGTCTTCGGGCAATTACTCATTCTTCGTGATTTAGGTCAAGAGGGATTCGTTGCTGCGACGCAGCAAACGCCCGCATACGCGGCGCAGGGCGAAAGCGGGCGGCGGCGGCGCCGGGCGGCACCCTGCCGGGGTCGGGAAAGGGAAGGGTCAGCCGGCGAGCAGCGCTTCGGCGGTGCGCTCGTCGGTGATCAGGCCGTTGACCAGGCGCCGCGACAGGGCGGCGCGGATGCCGGGCAGCTTGCGCTCGCCCATGGCCACGGCGACGACCAGCGAACGCTCGCGCGAGGGGATCGGCGCGGAGGCGACGCGGTCGTTGGTCAGGCCCTCGATCAGCCGGCCCTCGCGGTCGAAGGCCCAGCCGACGATCTCGCCGACGGCGCCGGCCTTCTGCAGCGTCTTCAGCTCGGCCTCGGTGATGAAGCCGTCGGTGTAGAGCGGCGCGTCGGGGCCGAGGTCGCCGATGCCGACGAAGGTGACGTCGGCGCGCGCGGCGAGCTCGAGCGTCGGCCGCACCATCGGCTGGCCGTGCAGCATCTCGCGCTCGGCGGGCGAGGTGGCGATGACCGGAAGCGGCATGGGGAAGGCGCGGGCGCTGATCTTCTCGGCCAGAGCGAAGATGACGTTGTAGTAGGCGGCCGAGCCGTCGGGGGCGATGTTGCCGGTCAGCGACAGCACCTTGTGCTGCGGGCAGTCGACCGGCGACATCTGGTCGATCGCCGCCTTCAGCGTGCGGCCGGTGCCGATGGCGAGCACGAGCGGCTCGGCCTGGCGCAGGCGCCGCTCGATCTCGGCGGCGGTCGCCTCGGCGAGGCCGAGGGTGGTCGACGACGAGCCGGGGTCGCTGGGCACGATTTCGACGAGGTCCAGCGCATGGCGCGCGCCGAGCCGCGCCGCGAGGTCGAGGCAGTTGGCGATCGGATGGTCGAGCCGCACCTTCACCAGCCCCTCGCTGACGGCCAGCGAGACGAGGCGCTGGGCGCTCTGCCGCGAGACGCCGAGCTTGGCGGCGATCTGGTCCTGGGTGTTGCCGGCAATGTAGTAGAGCCAACCGGCCCGTGCGGCGTCGTCGAGCCGCGGCTTGCCGCCATCCTGCCTGCCGTTCACGACCCTGCCCACCCCTCGATGCCCCGCCTCCTAACAAGCACGACCGGAACGCACCGCGCAACGGTTGCGCGGCCGCGATCACGGCTCACAGGATTTTGGCGCAAACTCCTGGAATGCGCAATTGCTATGTGTCAGAGCAATTGCTCCATCATGAGTGGCGAGCCTCGGGGGGAAGGGTCAGGCCTTCTGGCCCCAGCCGCCGCCATTGGCGGTGTGGACGAGGATCTCGTCGCCGGGCCCGACGACGGCGCCGGAGACGAAGGCATGATCCTCGCGGCGGCCGTCGCGGCGCAGGATCGACAGGCCGTTGGTGCCGCCTACGCCACCGCCCGCCGAGCCCCAGACGGGCACGCGGCTGCGGCTGTAGCCGGCCGAGAGCACGGTACGGCCGCGCGGGCGGTAGCTGACGTCGAGCCCGCGCCCGCCGGAATGGAGGCCGGCGCCCTCGCCGCCCTCGCCCAGCCGCTTGTAGCCGACGTCGATGCCGTAGCGGGCCTCGCAGATCTCGACCGGGCAGTTGAAGGTCTCGCCGTGGCTGGTCGAGTACATGGCGTCGAGCCCGTCGCGGGAAGAGGTCGCGCCCCAGCCGCCCATCTGCGGCTCGACCATGGTGAAGCGGCGGCCGGTGTCGGGATGGTCGCCGGCGATCACCGTGCCGCAGATCGAGGCGAAATGGCCGGCCGGCAGCCGTTCCGGCATGGCGCGGGCCATGCAGCGCCAGAGCATGTCGTAGAGGCGGATGCGCGTCTCGAAATAGTAGCCGTGCGGCGCGGTGCCTTCCGCGTGGAAGATCGTGCCGGGCTCGGTCACCACTTCCAGCGCGCGGAACGAGCCGGCATTGGCGAACAGCGTCGGGTCGGTCAGCGCCTTGAAGATCATCTGGCAGGAGATCACGGCGCCGTCGCGGCTGGTGTTGTAGGGGGCGGCGCGCTGCTTCGGATTGCCGGAGAGGTCGACCAGGAAGCGGGTCGCGGAGATGTCGATGCGCGCCCGCCACAGCGCGCCGTCGTCCTGTTCCTCCTCGATCTCGAACGCACCCTGCGGCAGAGCGGCGAGACCGGCGCGGCCGCGCGTCTCGCCTTCGGCGAAGAGGTCGGCGAGCGCGGCCTCGTAGGCCTCAGCCCCGTAGGCGGCGACCAGCTGGCGGATGCGCGCCTCGGCCTTGCGGCCGGCGGCGACCTGCGCCCAGAGATCGCCGCGGACGAAATCCGGCAGGCGCGAGTTGGCCATGATGATGTCGAAGACCGCGCCGATCGGCCGCCCGCCTTCGAACAGCTTCACCGCCGGCAGGCGCAGCCCCTCCTGGAAGATCTCCGAAACGTCGACCGCCATCGAGCCCGGCGTCTTGCCGCCGACGTCGTTCCAGTGGGCGATGGAGGCTGCCCAGGCGACGCAGCGCCCTTCGGCGAACACCGGCTGGGCGATGACGACGTCGTTCAGGTGGGTGACGCCGCCATAGTAGGGATCGTTGGTGACGAAGCAGTCGCCGTCGCGGATGGCGTCGCGGCCGTGGATGCCGACGATGCGCTTCACCGCCTTGTCGAGCACGCCGACGAAGGTGGGGATGCCGGCGCCCGAGCTGACCAGTTCGCCGTTCGCGTCGGTGATGCCGGTGCCGACGTCGAGCACCTCGTAGATGATCGGGCTCATCGCCGTCTTCTTCAGCACCGCGAACATCTCGTCGGCCGCCGCGACCAGCGCCGCCTGGATGACGGAAACGGTGAAGAGGTCGGTCGACGCGGCGGCCATCGTCAGGTCCGGACCACGTGGAGATCGCGCGGCAGCGACGACAGGATCTCCGGGCCGTCCTCGCGCAGGATGACGATCTCCTCCAGGCGGATGCCGAAGCGGCCGGGCAGGTAGATGCCGGGCTCGATGGAGAAGACCATGCCCTCCTCGAGCACGGTGTCGGAGGCCGAGGTGATGTAGGGCGGCTCGTGGCCATCGATGCCCATGCCGTGGCCGGTGCGGTGGACGAAGTACTCGCCGTATCCGGCGGCGGCGATGACGTTACGGGCGGCGGCGTCGACGTCGCGGGCGCGCACGCCGGGGCGCGCCGCTTTCAGCGCCGCCTGCACCGCCTTCTCGACGATGGTGTGGATCTGGCCGTAGCTCTCCGGCGGCCGGCCGACCACCGCCATGCGGGTGATGTCGCTCGGGAAGCCCGCCTTGCGCCCGCCGATGTCGATGACGATGGCGTCGCCTTCCTCGATCCGGCGCTGGCCGGTCTGGTGATGCGGGAAGGCGCCGTTGCCGCCGGCGCCGACGATCCAGAAGGCCGGCGTCGCACCCTCGGAAGCGAAGTGATCCTTGATGATGCCGGCGAGCTCCAGTTCGGTGATGCCCGGCCGGATCGAGGCGAAGGCCTTCTGCATGGCGCGGTCGGCGATGCCGGCATTCATCTTCAGCTGGGTGTATTCGGCCGGGTCCTTGCGCATGCGCAGTGCGCCCAGCGTTTCGGCGGTGAAGGCGTGCCTGGCGTCGGGCAGCATGCCGAGCAGGAGAAGCGCGAAGTCGGCGCGCATGGTCTCGTCGAGCGCGACCTTCGTCACCGTCTCGGCCCCGATGTCGGCCAGGGCGGCGGCGAGCGCGGCGTCGGGACCCTCGGCGTCGGCCCAGGTAAAGAAGGAGATGTCGGTCGATTCGCGCGTGCCCTCGGCGTTGAGCACGGGCATCAGGAAGGTTTCCTTGCGCTCGCCGACGAGGAGCAGGCAGGGCCGCTCGTCGGGATGCGGGTGGAAGCCGAGCAGCCAGTCCATGTGCGAGCCGGGCGCGACGGCGACGAGGCCTGTGCCGGTTTCTCTCATCTTGCCGCGCAGGCGGGCGAGGCGGTCGGCGGTCGGGTGTGTCATGGGGGGATCCTCGTAACTGGATGTCTGCCGGGAGCGAAGCCGCGGCTTCTATCGAACGCCGCGGTTATCGCAATCGAAAGCTCGGCGTCTCAAGCCGCCTCGACGACGATGCGGCTGCCGAACGGCTCGTTGGTGTCGAACTGGCCGAAGCGGGCGATCTCGTCTTCCGGCGGCGCCTCGCACGACCATTTGCGGCTCGGCTTCCAGCCGCACTGCCGGCGCAGCACGGCGGCGTACTCGGCCCGCTTCAGCGCCGCGATGGAAGGATCGACGACCGGCACGCCGAGCCGCTCCTCGACATGCCTGTAGAAGCCGACCTCCAGCGTGCAGCCGAGGATCAGCGCTTCGGCGTAATCCTCCTCGACGGCCTTGCGGCCGGCCTCGATGAGACGCCGCTCGGTCTCGGCATGGTCCTTCTGGAAGTCGTTGACGCCGAGTTCGACGTGATAGAAGCCGGACAGCCGGTGCTCGTGGCCGTGCTCGCGCACGGTCGAATGCATCTGATGCACCCATTTGCGGCGGCCGACGATGATGCCGAAGCGGTTGGACAGGCTGGCCGCGATCTCGCAGGAGGCGACACAGGGCGCCGTGACGACCATGCCTTCCGAGACTTCGCGCGCATCGTGCAGCCCGGTGTCGTAGAAGCAGCCGATCGCCAGCGCGTCGAAGCCCTCGCGGGCCGCGGCGCGGGTGGCGCGGATGATGCCGCGCGTCACCATCGCCTCGTAGGAGCGGTATTCGATATGGGTGAAGCCGCCCTCCTCGGCCGGCAGCGAGGTGACGTGGACCTCGGTGCCGGGCATCTTGTGCTCGGCCGCCATCTTCGCGAAGACCGGGTCGTAGGCCCCGACATGGGAGACGGGGCTGAGATACATGATCTTCAGCGGCTTTTCGCGCGCCATGGTCGTGTCCTCCTGTTTTCGTCGTCTTCGCCGAAGGCTCAGCCGGCGTAGCCGTAGACTTCCCGCGCCCGCTCCGGCGTGATCAGCCCGTTGCGGACGTCTTCCGCCACCGCGGCGCGGTCGCGTTCCTTCGGATCGCCGAGTCCGCCGCCGGTGCCGGTGACGACGCGGATGACGTCGCCCGTATGCGTCGTCAGCCCCGAGACGAAGGCGTAGCGCTGGTCGGTGCCGTCCTTGCCGAGATAGCGGACATAGTTGGGCGAGCCCTCGCGGCCGCCGTCGAGCGGCCAGGGCGGAAACTTCGAGCGCGTGTAGCCGGCGGTGAGGAAGCCGTTGTCGCCGCGGACGCGGTAATCCATGACGATGCCGCGGCCGCCGGCATACTTGCCCTCGCCGCCGGGCTCGGTGTTCAGCTCCATGCGGTCGACGTAGAGGCCGTTGCGCGCCTCGTTGATCTCGGCGGGACAGTTGTAGGTCTCGCCGTGGAAGCCGCAGAAGATCGCCGAGTTGCCGTCGCGGCCGCGGGATGCGCCCCAGCCGCCGATCTGCGGCTCGATGATCGTGTACTGGCGGCCGGTGTCGGGGTGGATGCCGCCGATGAAGGTGCCGCACACCGAGGCGAAGTGGCCGGCGGCGAGGCGGTCGGGCATGTGCGGCGCGAGGCAGCGCCACATCAGATCGTACACGCGCAGCTCGATCTCGTAGTAGAAGCCGATCGGCGCCGGCTCCTTGGCGTGGAACACCGAACCTTCGCGGGTGAGCAGGCGGATCGGCCGGAACGAGCCCTCGTTTGCCGGCGAGTACGGATCGGTCAGCGACTTGAAGATCATCTGCGCCGAGACGATGACGCCGTCCCGGCTGGTGTTGACCGGATTGGTCGACTGGTCGGGATTGTCGCGCAGATCGACCAGGAACTCGGTGTCGGTGATGGTGATCTTGACGTTGAAGGTGCGGCCGTCGTCCTGCTCCTCGGAGAGCTCGAACGTGCCCTTGGGCAGGCCGGCGAGTTCCTTCAGCGAGACCTGCTCGCCATAGTCCATGAACGAGGCCATGGCGTTGGCGAAGGTGCCGACGCCGTATTTCTCGGCGATCTCGACGAGACGCCGCGCACCGATCCTGACCGAGGCGATCGCCGCCCAGACGTCGCCTTCGAGCACGTCGGGCATGCGCGAATTGACCTTGATGATCTCCATCACCGAGCGGATCGGCTCGCCCCTGGAGATGACCTTGATCGCCGGCAGGCGCAGGCCCTCCTGGAAGATCTCCGTGGCCTCGCCGGTGAGCGAGCCGGGCGCCATGCCGCCGACGTCGGAATTGTGGGCGATGTTGGCCGTCCAGGCGATGATGCGGTCGCCGGCGAAGACCGGCATGGCCACCACGATGTCATTGAGGTGGGTGACGCCGCCATAGTATGGATCGTTGGTGGCGAAGACGTCGCCGGGCTCGATGTCGCCCGGCTTGTCGAACTTGGCGACGATCACCTTCACCGCCTTGTCGAGCACGCCGATGAAGGCCGGGATGCCGGCGCCCGACGAGGCCAGCGCGCCCTTGGCGTCGGTGATGCCGGTGCCCATGTCGAGCACCTCGTAGATGATCGAGCTCATCGCCGTCTTCTTCATGACGGCGAACATCTCGTCGGCGGTCGCCTGCAGCGAGTTCTGGATGATTTCGAGGGTGATCGGGTCGTTGGACATATCGGTCATGACGCGTCTCCTCAGGCCGAGAGATGGATGTGGATGTTGCCGTAGCCGTCGACCTCGGCGCGGTTGCCGGGATGGACGACGACGGTCGTGCCGGGATCCTCGACGATCGCCGGGCCGGTAAACGTCATGCCGGGTTCGAGCTTCGTGCCGTCGTAGATCGCGGCCTTCCTCACGCCTTCCAGGGCGTAGTCGACGTCGCGATGGCCCTTCAGGGCGATCTCGGCTGCGGCACCCGTCGCCGCGCGCTTCTTCATGGTCAGCTTGCCGACCTCGGCCGAGGCGACGAGGTGGATGCCGACCATCTCGACGGGCGCGTGCAGGCGGTAGGTGTATTCGCGCTCGTAAGTGTCGTGGAACGACGCCTCGATCTCGGCGAGGCGCTCGTCGGTGACCGCGCCCGCCGCGATCAGCACCTCGGTCGTGTGCTCCTGGTTCTGGTAGCGGAACTTGCCGTAGCGCAGGAAGCGGATCTTCGCCGGATCGACGCCTTCCGCGGCGAACTGGGCGCGGGCGCGCTCCTCGCTCTCGGCGAAGACGGCCTCGATGCCGGCCGCGGCGCCCTTCCTGAGGTCGGCGAACCGCGTGACGAAATAGTCGCGGCGCAGGTCCGACATCATCATGCCCCAGGCCGAGAACACCGAGGCGCCGGCGGGCACGACGACCTTGCGGACGCCGAGCTCGGCGGCAAGCGCCACGCCATGCATGGCCCCGCCGCCGCCGAAGGCGACCAGCGTGAACTCGCGCGGATCGTGGCCGCGGTTGAGCGAGACCAGCTTCAGCGCGTTGACCATGTTGTTGTTGGCGATGCGGATGATGCCGCGCGCGGCCTCGTCGGCATCGACGCCGAGCTTCTCGCCCACGGCCTTGATGGCCTTGCCGGCGGCTTCCATGTCGGCGTCGATCTCGCCGCCGCAGAAATAGTCGCGGTTGATGCGGCCGAGCCAGAGGTTGGCGTCGGTGGTGGTGGCCTTGTCGCCGCCGCGGCCATAGGCGGCGGGGCCGGGCATGGCGCCGGCCGACTGCGGGCCGACATGCAGCTTGCCGAAATCGTCGACCCAGGCGATCGAGCCGCCGCCGTTGCCGATCTCGACCAGGTCGACGACCGGGACCATGATCGGATAGCCGGCCGAGGTGCGGTCGCGCTCGATCCAGTAGTCGGTCTTGATCTTGACCTCGCCGTTCTCGACCAGCGAGCACTTGGCGGTGGTGCCGCCGATGTCGAGGGCGAGCACGTTGGGCTCGCCGATCAGCTTGCCGAGTTCGGCCGCGCCCCAGAAGCCCGAGGCCGGGCCGGATTCGACCATGGTGATCGGGATCCGCGACACGGACTCCAGCGAATCGACGCCGCAGTTGGACTGCATGATGTAGGGGCTGCCCTTGAAGCCCTTCTCCTTCAGCCCGCCGGCGAGGCGCGACAGGTAGCGCTGGGCGGTCGGCTGGACATAGGCCGAGAGCACCGCCGTGTTGGTGCGCTCGTATTCGCGCCATTCGCGGGTGATCTGGTGGGAGGAGACCACCGACACGCCCGGCCACAGCTTCTCGACCTCGGCGAGTGCGGCCTGCTCGTGGCTGGTGTTGGCATAGGAGTGCAGGAAGCAGATGGCGATCGCCTCGACGCCCTCCTTGCGGAAATCGTCGAGGATCGCCGGCAGGCCCGACAGGTCGAGCGGCTTCAGCACCTCGCCCTTGTAGGAGACGCGGCCGGGCAGTTCGCGGCGCAGGTAGCGCGGCACGAAGGGCTTCGGCTTCTCGTAGTGCAGGTTGAAGAAGTCGGGCCGGTTGCCGCGTGCGATCTCCAGCGTGTCGCGGAAGCCTTCCGTCGTGATCAGGCCGACTTTCACGCCCTTGCGCTCGGTCAGCGCGTTGATGACGACCGTGGTGCCGTGGGCGAGGAAATCGACGGTGGCGGGATCGACGCCGCCCTTGTCGAGGACGTTGAGCACGCCCTGTTCGAAGTTGGGCGGAGTGGTGTCGGACTTCGCCGTGACGATGCGCGACTCGCCGGTCGCCAGGTCGGTCTCGAAGCAGACCAGGTCGGTGAAGGTGCCGCCGACGTCGGTCGCGACACGGATCGTCTTGTTCGCCATCACAGGCCTCCCCGGGCATTGAGTTCGTTGAGCAGAAGACAGACGGCGCCGGGCATCTTCAGCGCCTCGGCGGCCTCGACCTTGTCGGGTGTGTAGAAACCGGCCTCGTGGAGGCAGTTGATGGTGCCGAGCACGGCGCCGCCGACCACGATCGGCACGTTGATGACGCTCTCGCAGCCGAGCGAGCGGATCAGCTCGTGGTCGGAGAAGACGGCGGCGATGCCGTCGATGTCGTTGGCGACGAAGGTGCGCTTCTCCCTGATCACCTGCCGCGACCAGTCGGTCTCGTTGGCGGGCTTGGTGCCGGAGACCGGGTAGGCGTCGGGCATGTTGGAGTAGATTCGGCTCGCCACCCCCTTCCTGCCGTCATGGGTCATGATGGTGAACAGCTTGACGCCGACGACGTCGCGGGTCAGCGCCCAAAGCGCGTCGAAAGCCTGTTCGGGCAGTCTGTCGCCGTGCGCCACGGCGTCGGTGAAGGCGGCATAGTCAGGCACTTGCATCTGTCTTCTCCATGAGCCGGTCGCGCAGTTCCGCCTCCTCGGCGGTGACGACCGGGACGGCGCCGATCAGCCGGCGCGTGTAGGGGTGTTTCGGGTCGGCGAAGATCGTTTCGGTGGGGCTGAGCTCGACGAGCCTGCCCTTCTCGAAGACGGCGACGCGGGTTGCGACGTTGCGCACCACCGAGAGGTCGTGGGTGATGAAGATGTAGGTCAGGCCGCGCTTCCCGCGCAGGTCGTTGAGCAGCTTCAGCACGCGCGCCTGGACCAGCACGTCGAGCGCCGAGGTCGGCTCGTCGAGCACGACCAGCTCGGACTGGCAGGCGAGCGCGCGGGCGATCGCCACGCGCTGGCGCTGGCCGCCGGAGAGAGCGGCGGGCGAGCGGGTGCGGAACGACGCCGGCAGGCCGACCTCCTCGAGGAGCTGGCCGGTGCGCTCGGCGCGGCCGGCCCTCTCGCCGATCTCGTGGACGTCGAGGGCGAGCCTGAGCGAGGCGCCGATCGAGCGGCGCGGATTGAGCGACGACAGCGGGTTCTGCTGGACGAGCTGGATGGCGCGGCGGTGGGCGAGGTCGCGCCTGGCCGGCAGGGCACTGCCCTTGAAGGCGATCTCGCCGAGCGTCTGCGGGTAGATGCCGAGGATCATGTTGGCGACGGTGGACTTGCCGGAACCGCTCTCGCCGACGATCGCCAGGCATTCGCCCTCCTCGACGTCGAAGGAGACGCCGTCGACGGCGCGCACCTCGCGGCCGCCAGTGTGGAACGTCTTCGAGACGTCGCGGAGCGAGAGGAAGGGATGGGTCATGGACGGACCCCCTCCGGCTCGCCATAACCCTCGTGCACGACGAGCGGGGCGAAGTAGCTTTCCGACGCGTCCTCGATCTCGGGGATGCCGCCGCCGGTGATGCGCGGCACGGCGCTGAGCAGGGCCCGCGTGTAGGGATGGCGCGGATCCTCGAAGAGTGCCGCGGTCGGCCCCTGCTCGGCGATGCGGCCCTTGTAGATGACGTAGACCCGGTCGGCGAACTCGCGCACGACGCCGAGATTGTGCGAGATGAACAGCACCGACGTGCCGTGGCGGGCGACGAGGTCGCGCATCAGGCCGAGCGTCTGCGCCTGCACGGTGACGTCGAGCGCGGTGCCCGGCTCGTCGGCGATGAGAAGCGACGGCTCGTTGGCCAGCGCCATGGCGATCATGACGCGCTGGTTCATGCCACCCGACAGCTGGAAGGAATAGGAATCGAGCACCCGCTCGGGCTCGGTTATGGCGACGTCGGCGAGCGCGACAGCGGCGCGGCGGCGGGCCCCGGCGAGGTCGAGGCGGGGCTCGGCGCGCTTCAGCACCTCGTGGAACTGGGTGGCGATCGTGTAGACCGGGTTGAGCGAGGATGTCGGATCCTGGAAGATCATCGACATCCGGGTGCCGCGCAGGGCGTGGCGCTCGCGCCCGGAAAGCCGCGAGAGGTCGCGCCCCTCGAATTCGACCCTGCCGGAGATGCGGGCGCTCTTCAGGTTCTGCAGCAGGCCGAGCACGATGCGCGCCGTCACCGACTTGCCCGAGCCCGACTCGCCGACCAGCGCGACGCGCTCGCCCTTGGCGACATGCAGCGAGATGCCGTGGAGAACCTCGACGAGGCCGGAATAGCCGCGGAAGCCGAGGCGCAGGTCGCGGATCAGAAGCGTCGGGGCGCTCATTGCTCGGCCCCCAGCACTTCGCGCAGCGCGTCGCCGACGAGATTGAAGCCGAACACGGCGACGAGGATGGCGAGGCCGGGGAAGACCGTCAGCCACCAGGAATCGGGAAGGTACTTCGCCCCGTCGGCGACCATCGAGCCGAGGTCCGGCGTCGGCGGCTGCACGCCGAGGCCGAGGAAGGAGAGCGACGAGGCGATCAGGATGACGAAGCCGAGGTCGAGCGTCATCTTGGTGACGATCGACGGCACGCAATTGGGCAGGATCTCGCGGAACATGACGTGCAGCCGCGAGGCGCCGATGATCTCGGCGGCGAGCACGTAGCCCTCCTCCTTCTCCGAGCGCGCCAGGTTGTAGACGAGGCGCGTGTACCAGGGCCACCACATGGCGGTGACGGCGATCATGCCGTTGGTCAGCGTCGGCTCGAGCACGCCCATCATCGACATGGCGAGCACCAGCGGCGGGATCGACAGGAAGACGTCGGTCAGCCGCATCAGCAGGTATTCGGTCCAGCCGCCGAGATAGCCGGCAAACAGGCCGATGGCGACGCCGACCGGCACGGCGAGCGCCAGCACGACGACGCCGAGGATCAGCGAGATGCGGTAGGCGTAGACGATGCGCGTGAACAGGTCGCGGCCGACGAGGTCGGTGCCCATTATGTAGGGCCATTCCGGCGCCTTGTTGAAATTGGCGAAATCGACGACGGCGCCGGCATGCGCCGGGAACGGCGTGATGAAGTCGGCGAACACGGCGGAGAGCACGACGATGCCGACGAGGACGAGGCCGAGCAGCGACAGCGGATTGCGCAGGAGGATCGAGAGCGTGCGCTTCATGACGCCCATCCTCCGTCCGAGGCGCGGGCCCCGCCCCTCATCCCCCTGCCGGGACCTTCTCCCCGCGAAGGACGGGGAGAAGGACGCCGGCATCGCCCGTTTCGCCAATCGCCTGCGTCGCAGAACGAACGCCGGCGCCGCGGCCAGCGCTCCTCTCCCCGTCCTTCACGGGGAGAGGATGCCGGCAGGCAGGTGAGGGGCAATACCGAGAGGGTGCGCCTCATGACGCCCTCTGCGAATAGCGGATGCGCGGGTTGATGAAGGCGATCAGGAGGTCGACGATGACGTTGACGATGAGGAACATCGCCGAGATGATCAGCACCGTGCCGACGATGGCGTTCAGGTCCTTGCGCAGGATGACGGCGACGCCGTAGCGCGACAGGCCCGGCCAGGCGAAAACGGCCTCGACCAGGAAGGCGTTGCCGAGCATGGCGGCGAAGTCGAGGCCGATGATGGTCAGCGACGGGATCATCGACGGGCGGAAGGCATAGCGGGTGGCGATGCGCCGCTCGGGGAAGCCGTAGGACTGCGCCATCTCGATGTAGGGCCGGTCGTAGGTCTCGACCATGTTGGAGCGCGTCAGCCGCGCCGCCTGGCCGATGCCGGAGAGCGCCAGCGCGAAGGCCGGCAGGACGATGTGCCAGGCGGCGTTGGCGAAGGCGCGCGGGTCGCCGGCGATCAGCGTGTCGACCATCAGGAAGCCGGTCACGGTCGGGATCGTCATCGTGTCGGTGATGCGTCCGGCGATCGGGAACAGCGGCAGGAAATAGGCGAAGGCGAGCATCAGGATCACCGCCCAGACGAAAGCGGGCGCGGACACCCCGAGCAGGGTGACGAGGCGGACGAGATTGTCGATCCAGCTGTTGCGGTAGCGCGCCGAGAGGATGCCGAGCGGCAGGCCGAAGACCACCATCATGACGCCCGCCACCAGCACCAGCTCCAGCGTGGCGGGAAGGAACTGGACGATGTCGGTGGTCACCGGGCGGTTGGTGTAGAGCGACACGCCGAGGTCGCCGCGCACGAGGTCGGCGACGAACTGGCCGTACTGGACGACGATCGGCTGGTCGAGGTTGAGCCGTTCGCGCAGCGCCGCGACCTGCGCGGCCGTGGCGTTCGGCCCCAGCGCGATGCGCGCCGGATCGCCGGGGATGACCCGGGCGATGGCGAAGATCAGCATGGAAACCCCGATCAGGACGACCAAAGAGGTTCCCAGCCGCTTCGCGAGGAGGCGGACGACAGGCGGCATGAGCGCTTTCCGTGGTGGCGGTGTGGCCGGCGGCGACTTGGCGCCGCCGGCCGCGAGAGTTCCGGTCAGGCGGCTACTCGTTCATCTCCATCAGGCGAAAGGTGAAGCCCATGCCGTTCAGGCTGAAGCCCTTGGACGGGTCCGACAAGGCCGGCACGGAAACGCGCTTGCTCGCCGCGAAGACGCCGGTCTGGTCGTAGGCGTAGATGCTCGGCTGCAGTTCGCGCAGGCGCTTGCTCACTTCCGTGTAGGCGGCGGCGCGCTCTTCCTGCGTGGTGACGGTGCGGCCCTTGTCGAGCAGCTCGTCGACCTTGGCGTCCTTCAGGTATTCCGGCGACTGCCAGGTTCCGGCGGCCGAGGAATGGTACATGCCGTAAATCAGCGTGTCGGGATCGCCGGTGACGGCGTTGACGAAGACCTGGCTGATGTTCGGCGTGTTCTCGGGCTTGGTCACCATCTCGGTGAACAGCGCCCACGGCACCTTCTTCACCTCCGACTTGATGCCGACCTCGGCGAAGTTGGCCTGCATCAGCAGCGCGAATCGCTCTTCCAGGGGCACCTCGCCGATCCACGACAGTTCGAGGGTGAAGTCCTTGTACTTGCACTCGGACAGGTACTTCCTGGCCGCGTCGAGATCACGCTTGAAGGCGTCGGAAGCGGGCAGCGAACCGAGCATGCCGACGGGAAGCGGGCCGGAGGCCGGGCTGCCCTGCGAGACGGTGTCGGTGATCGCCACCATCTTGATCGCCGCGTCGTAGTCGAAGGCGCTGGCAACGGCGAGGCGGCAGTTCAGGTCGTCGAAGGGCGCCTTCGCCGTGTTCATCTTGATGTAGAAGCCGGCGCCGCCCGACTCGGTGAGGAGCTGCGCGCCCTCGGCGGCGAGCGACTTCAGAACCTCCGGCGGCAGCCACTGCGAGGAGATGTCGTGTTCGCCCTGCGCGATCAGCGTGCGCACCGTCGCGGCCTCGAGGCCATAGCGGTAGCGCACCGTGTCCGGCGCCTTGGCCGGCACGCCGAGGAAGTAGTCGGCGTTCTTGGCGAGCACCGTCTCCTGCTGCGGGTTGTGCGACACGACCTTGTAGGCACCGGTGCCTGCGCCGTTGGTCGACAGGAAGGCCTGGCCCCAGTCCTTCATCTCGCCTTCGCCCTCGCCGAGATTGGCCATGACCAGCTTCTTGTCGACGATCGGCAGGCGCTGCAGCGCCGACAGGAACGGCGAGTAGGCGCTGGCCAGCGTGAACTTCACGGTCGAAGCGTCGACGGCTTCCGCCCCCGTCACGTTGGCGAAGAGGTAGGAGAGGCCCTGGCCGAGCGTCTTCATGCGGTCGAGCGAGAAGACGACGTCCTCGGCGGTCAGCGCATTGCCGCTCTGGAACTTGACGTCGCCGCGCAGCTTGAACGTGTAGGTGGCGCCGTCGGTCTCCCAGCTCTCGGCGAGATGCGGAACGACGCCGCCGCTGCCCTGGGCGGCGAGCACCAGCGTGTCGTAGACGTTGAACATCAGCACGGAGTCGGCATAGTCGGTCGCCTTGCCAGGATCGAGTTCGCCGACGGCGACCTCGTCGACGCGAAGGACGGTCTCGGCGAACGCCGGCGTGGCGATGTGCGCGGTCAGCGCGGTGCCGGCAAACAGCGCGGCGGCAAGCGATTTCATCACTGTCTTCATGACGACTTCCCCTTTTTTGTCTTCAGTGGCTTCGGTGTGCTCTTCAGGCCGGCGTTCCTGCGGACTGCCATGCTGGTCTCGGCCGCCCCGGAGGACGGCTCGTCGCCGAAGACGTCCATCGTGCAGGTGTGCAGGATGGTCGCCGGCCGGTCGGTGTGGTTCCAGGTCGAGTGGACGCGCGTCGACGGGAAATGCAGCGAATCGCCGGTCTGCAGCACGATCTCCTCGCCGTCGACCTCGACCGTGATGGCGCCGTCGAGGATGAAGAAGATCTCCTCGCCCTCGTGCTGGATCGGCTCGGAACGGTGGCCGGGCGGCTCGTGGATCAGGACGCTGCGCAGGACGTTACCCGGAAAGGTGGTCGACAGGCGCTCGTAGGTGAGCGAGGCGCCGCCGATGGCGTAGTGCGGGCGCTCGGCGTGGCGCGTCATCGGCGCCGTCACCTTGGGCTGCGCCAGGAAATCGCCGACATGGGCGCCGAGCACGCGCGCCACGGCGACCAGCGACGACAGCGACGGCGTGGTGATGCCGCGCTCGATCTGGGAAATGAAGCCGACGGAGAGACCAGCCCGGTCGGCGACCTCCTGGAGGGTCAGCTTGAGGTCGCGGCGGCGCTGGCGCAGGCGCGCGCCGAGCGGCGCATAGCCATCCACGGCCTGAACTACCTGCTGCGCCGCGTCGTCCACTGGCTGCCCCGTTTTAGTATAGGTAAAAAAATCTTGCGCATCGGCGTCGCCGAGTCAATGGCTTTTTTACAAATACTAAAAAGAGAGCAGAATCGGACGTTTACGCCGCGACCCCTTGCGACGGGGCCGCGACGCGCCGGAACGCTCCGGTTAGAAGTTCACCTGGTCGCCGCCCTTGAGGCCGAGGATCTCGCGGGCTTCCGTCGGCGTGGCGATCTCCAGGCCGAGGCCCTCGACCATGCGCCGGGCGATGGTGACCTGCTCGGCGTTGCTGGCCGCGAGCCGGCCCTTGCCGGCCCAGATCGAGTCCTCCAGGCCGACGCGCAGGTTGCCGCCCATCAGGATCGACTGCATGGCGATCGGCATCTGGTTGCGGCCCGCCCCGAGCACCGACCAGCGGTAATTGTCGCCGAACAGGCGGTCGGCGGTGCGCTTCATGTGCATGACGTCCTCGGGGTGGGGACCGATGCCGCCGAGGATGCCGAACACCGACTGGATGAAGACGGGCGCCTTGATCAGGCCGCGGTCGACGAAGTGGGCGCAGGTGTAGAGATGACCGATGTCGTAGCACTCGATCTCGAAGCGCGTGCCGTTGTCGGCGCAGCGCGTCAGGATCGCCTCGATGTCGGCGAAGGTGTTGCGGAAGACGCGGCCGCGCGAACCCTCGAGATAGGGCCGCTCCCAATCGTGCTTGAAGTCCTTGAAGCGCTCCAGCATCGGATAGAGCCCGAAGTTCATCGAGCCCATGTTGAGCGAGGCGACTTCCGGCTTGAAGTGCAGCGCCGGCGCCAGCCGCTCCTCGATGGTCATGGTCGCGGCGCCCCCGGTGGTGATGTTGATCACGCAGTCGACCCGCTGCTTGATCACCGAGAGGAACGGACGGAACGCCTCCAGCGACTGGTCGGGCTCGCCGGTCTCGGGCTTGCGCGCATGGAGGTGCACGATCGCGGCGCCGGCTTCCGCGGCGCCGATCGCCGCCTCGGCGATCTCCTGCGCCGTCACCGGCAGGTTTGGCGACATCGACGGCGTATGAATCGAGCCGGTCACGGCACAGGTGATGATGACTTTCCGGGACGCTGCCACGTATTCCTCCGCTGGATCAAGACGGCCGCTGCCGCCGCGCGAACAATGCGTCGGGAGCGGCGCCCGCTTCAAGCCCGCAGAGTGGGCCAGTTCGACATAGCGATTGACCGCGGTGCGTTTGCGCCGTCAGCGGCGCTTCGCCGGACGCGGCGCGTCCTTGTTCTCGTTCTCGTCGTCGAGGAGAACGCGCACGGCGGCGCCGTCGAGGTCTTCGTACTGGCCGCTGCGCAGCGCCCAGAGGAAGGCACCGAGACCCAGCGCCCCGAGGAACAGGGCGATCGGGATCAGGTAGACGAGCGTCGTCACCGCATCGCTCCGGCGACGCGGTCGGCGCCGACGCCTGCGGCCGCCTGGGCCTTCGCCTCGCCGCCGCCGTTCAGGCGCATGGCGTTGGCGATGACCAGCACCGACGACATCGACATGGCGATGGCGGCGATCAGCGGCGTGACGAAGCCGAGGATGGCGATCGGCACGGCGATGACGTTGTAGATGATGGCGAGCGCGAGGTTCTGGCGGATCAGCGCGCCGGCGGAACGCGACACGGTCAGCGCCAGCGGGATCGCCGACAGGCTTTCGCGCAGGAAGACGAAGTCCGCGGCGTTGCGGCCGACGTCGGCGGCGGTCGCCGGGGCGATCGAGACGTGGGCGGCGGCCAGCGCCGGCGCGTCGTTCAGCCCGTCGCCGACCATGAGAACCTTGCGGCCGGCGCGGGCGAGCGCCTCGATGCGCTCGGTCTTGCCACCGGGCAGGAGCGCGGCCTCGAAATGCGGGATCGAAAGCTTGCGGGCCACGGCCTCGGCGGCGTCGGCGCGGTCGCCGGTCAGCATCGCCACGTCGAGGCCGAGCGCCCTGAGCGCCGCGACGGTGCTCGCCGCGCCCTCGCGCAGGCGGTCCTCGAAGCGGAATTCGGCGAGGACCGAGCCGTCGCGGGTGAGCACGGTGCCGCCCTCGCCGGCATCGATGGACTCCGCGCCGTCGGCCGCACTCGCCCAGCCGGCGCGGCCGAGGCGGTAGCGCACGGCGCCGCGATAGGCCTCCATGCCGTAGCCCGGCACCTCGGCGATGCGGTCGAACGATAGCGATGCGCGCGCCGTCGCGGCGTCGGCGATCGCCCGCGACAGCGGATGGATGGAGCGCGCCGCGATCGCGGCGGCGATGTCGAGCGCCTCGCGGCCGACCTCGCCGCCGTTGACGAGGTAGGGGCGGCCGAGCGTCAGCGTGCCGGTCTTGTCGAAGACGACGGTGTCGACCTCCG
>CALFXR010000179.1 GCA_937958475.1 uncultured Mesorhizobium sp.
CAGCTCGTCCTCAACTTCCTCTGGTCGCCGGTGTTCTTCGCCGCCCACATGGTCGGCGCCGCCCTAGCCATCGTTGTCCTGATGCTCGCCGCCATCCTCGCCTTCATCGGCGCCAGCTGGACGGCCGACCGGCCCGCCGCGTGGATGTTCGTCCCCTATGCCGCCTGGGTCTCCTTCGCCACGCTGCTCAACGCCTCGATCTGGGTTCTCAACTGATCGGCCGTCCGCCGAGGATCCGCACTGGCCTCATGCTGCATTGCAGCACTACCGTTGCGTCCGCTGTCCGGCTTTGCGATAAGCGGTAGCAACAGCGAAGGACGACGATCATGGCGCGCGGGCCGATGCCAGTTTCCGGATTCGAGGAGCGCGTGCGCGCCAGTTTCGCCCGCCAGCCGGCGATGCGCACCATCGGCGCCGAGCTGACCCGCGTCACCCGCGGTATCGTCGAGATCGAGATGCCCTATTCGGCCGAGCTCACCCAGCAGCACGGCTTCCTCCATGCCGGCGTCATTTCCACCGCGCTCGATTCGGCCTGCGGCTACGCCGCCTTCTCGATGATGCCGGAAGACGCCGCCGTGCTCACCATCGAGTTCAAGGTCAACCTCCTGGCGCCCGGCAAGGGCGAGCGCTTCCTCTTCCGCGGTTCCGTCACCAAGCCCGGCCGCACCATCATCGTCGCCGACGGCCAGGCCTACGCCTTCGCCGCCGACGGCGAGGCCAAGCTGATCGCCACCATGACCGGCACGATGATGACCATCACCGGCCGCGACGGCCTGTCGGGCTGACCGCCATGGCCGACCCGACCGCCATCGCCGGCCGTTCCGTGCTCTTCGTCATGGCCGTCGACGCCGAATACGGCCCGCATCTGAAGGCGCGCTTTTCCCCGCTGATGACCGGCGTCGGCCCGGTCGAGGCAGGCGTTCGCCTCGGCGTCCACCTGGCGCGTCTCGCCGCCGCGGGCAGGGCGCCCGACCTCGTCGTCTCGCTCGGCTCCGCCGGCAGCCGCACGCTGGAGCAGACCGGCGTCTACCAGGCAGCGTCCGTCTCCTACCGCGACATGGACGCCACCGCGCTCGGCTTCGACAAGGGCACCACGCCGTTCCTCGACCTGCCGGCGATCGTCGGTCTTCCGCTGCGCATCCCCGGCATCCCCGAAGCCACGCTCGCCACCGGCGCCTCGATCGTCTCGGGTGCGGCCTACGATGGGATCTCCGCCGACATGGTCGACATGGAGACCTTCGCCGTGCTGCGCGCCTGCCATCATTTCGACCTGCCGCTGATCGGCCTGCGCGGCATCTCCGACGGCGCGGCGGAACTGCGCCACGTCGGCGACTGGACCGAATACCTCCACGTCATCGACGAAAAGCTCGCCGCTGCCGTCGACAGGCTCGAGGCCGAAATCCGCGCCGGCCTGCTCGGCTGAGGCCGGGCCCGGCGCGCCGCCTCAGTCCAGCCCCAGCCGCTCGAGCAGCCAGTTGATCGGCAGGACGAGCACGTAGGCGACCGACGCGTAGTCGGGCTCGATCAGGATGGCGGTGGCCACGCTGGCGAGGGCGGCGAGCGTGATCGCGATCGTCGCCGAGAAGTCGAGCTTGGCCTTGCTCGTGTCGCCGCCGGCAAACAGCGCCGCATGCCGCTTCAGATAGCTGTTGCGTATCGCCACGACCGCCTCGATCAGGATCAGGTTGGCCGCGTAGAGCACGTGCGACTGCGGATCGCCGTTATGCTCGCCGATCAGCGAGGAGGTGAACGGGATCACGCTGGTCAGAAGCAGCCACACCACCATGATGTGGAACAGCGGCACGTCGATCTCCTCCAGCCCCTTCGTCGCCTGCATCTGGCCGCGCCAGAACTGCGCCAGGATCAGGAAGCTCACCACCCACGATATGATCTTCGGCATCAGTTCGCCGATCGCGGCGAAGAGGTGCTCGACGCCTTCTTCGGGAAGCCTCAGTTCGAGGACGAGCAGCGTCATGGTGATCGCCAGCACCGCATCGACGAGCGCGTCGAGCCGGTGTTTTGACATGAGGGGTCGCGACATCGGTCTACCTTCCGTTTTTCCGGCGAGCTTCACCGTTTCGCCGGCCTCGTCAAGC
>CALFXR010000180.1 GCA_937958475.1 uncultured Mesorhizobium sp.
GGCCGGTACCGGCATCATCGCCGGCGGCCCGATGCGCGCCGTCTTCGAGACGCTCGGCATGCACGACGTCGTCGCCAAGTCGATGGGTTCGTCGAACCCCTACAACATGGTTCGCGCCACTTTCGACGCGCTGAAGAGCCAGATGCACCCGAAGGACGTCGCCGCGCAGCGCGGCATCAAGTATTCGGCCCTGCAGGCTCGTCGCGGCGCCGCCGTCACGGCGGACGAATAGTCCGGCCGGCTGATCAGGGATTACGACAATGGCAAACAAGCAGAGCAAGACGATTACCGTCGAGCAGATCGGCAGCCCGATCCGTCGTCCCAAGGAGCAGCGCGCGACGCTGGTCGGCCTGGGACTGAACAAGATGCATCGCAAGCGCACCCTCGAGGACACGCCGGCCGTCCGCGGCATGATCGCGTCCGTGGGCCATCTCGTCCGCATCGTGGACGAGGCGTAAGCGGCACCGCAGGAGAAAGACGATGAAACTCAACGATCTGCGTGACAAGGACGGCGCCACCCATTCGAAGAAGCGGCTCGGCCGCGGCATCGGCTCGGGTTCCGGCAAGACCGCCGGACGTGGCGTGAAGGGCCAGAAGGCGCGCTCCGGCGTCGCCATCAACGGCTTCGAGGGCGGCCAGATGCCGCTCTACCGTCGCCTGCCCAAGCGCGGCTTCAACAACATCTTCGCCAAGGACTTCAACATCGTCTCGCTGGCCCGGGTCCAGGTCGCGATCGATGCCGGCAAGCTCGACGCGAAGGAGACCGTCACGGTCGAGGCCCTGATCAAGGCCGGCGTCATCCGCCGCGCCAAGGACGGGGTGCGCCTCCTGGCCGACGGCGAGCTGAAGGCGAAGGTCGCGTTCGACGTGGCCGGCGCGTCGAAGGCGGCGATCGACAAGGTCGAGAAGGCCGGCGGCTCGGTGAAGCTGCCTGAAAAGGCTGCCGAATAAGGCTCCGGCAACGCGGCGGCCTATCGGCCGCCGCTTGCATGTTTGCCGTCCGGAGCCTATTTCGGGGCTTCGGTGACACGCGCCGCCCGAGAGGGCGGCATTTGCGTGACCAAGCGGAGAATTTGCATGGCTTCGGCTGCTGAACAACTCGCCTCCAATCTCAACTTCGCAGCTTTCGCCAAGGCCGAAGATCTCAAGAAGCGCATCTGGTTCACGCTCGGCGCGCTCCTGGTCTATCGGCTCGGGACCTACATCCCGATGCCGGGCATCAACCCGGACGCCTTCGCCCAAGCCTTCCAGCAGCAGTCGGGCGGCGTGCTCGGCATGTTCAACATGTTTGCCGGCGGCGCCGTCGGGCGCATGGCGATCTTCGCGCTGGGCATCATGCCCTACATCTCCGCCTCCATCATCATGCAGCTGATGACGTCGGTCGTCCCGGCTCTCGAGCAGCTGAAGAAGGAAGGCGAGCAGGGCCGCAAGGTCATCAACCAGTACACCCGCTACGGCACCGTGCTGCTCGCCCTGGTCCAGGCCTACGGCATCTCCGTCGGTCTCGAGGGCGGCAGCGGCATCGTCACCGATCCGGGCTGGTTCTTCCGCGTCTCCGCCGTCATCACCCTCGTCGGCGGCACGATGTTCCTGATGTGGCTCGGCGAACAGATCACGGCGCGCGGCATCGGCAACGGCATCTCGCTGATCATCTTCGCCGGCATCGTCGCCGGACTGCCGTCGGCGATCGGCCACACGCTCGAACTCGGCCGCACCGGCGCGCTGTCGACGGGCATCATCCTGGCGATCATCGTCATCGCCGTCGCCGTGATCGCCGTCATCGTCTTCTTCGAGCGCGCCCAGCGGCGGCTGCTGATCCAGTATCCGAAGCGCCAGGTCGGCAACCGCATGTTCCAGGGCGATACCTCGCACCTGCCGCTGAAGCTCAACACCGCCGGCGTCATCCCGCCGATCTTCGCCTCGTCGCTGCTGCTCCTGCCGGCGACGGTCGCCGGCTTCTCCAGCACGACGACGCTGCCGGGCTGGGCGAGCACCATCCTCGGCGCGCTCGGTCACGGCCAGCCGCTGTACATGCTGTTCTACGCGGCCATGATCATGTTCTTCGCCTTCTTCTACACGGCGATCGTCTTCAATCCGAAGGACACCGCCGAGCAGCTGAAGAAGCACTCGGGCTTCATCCCGGGCTATCGTCCGGGCGAGCGCACCGCCGAATACATCGACTACGTGCTGACCCGCATCACGCTGATCGGCGCGATCTATCTCGTGATCGTCTGCCTTCTGCCGGAGTTCCTGATTTCGGCGACCGGCATTCCCTTCTACCTCGGCGGCACCTCGCTGCTCATCGTCGTCAGCGTGACGCTCGACACGGTGGCGCAGATCCAGGGTCACCTGATCGCCCACCAGTACGAAGGCCTGATCAAGAAATCGAAGCTGCGTGGGGGGAAGAGGGGACGATGAGGCTGATTCTGCTCGGGCCGCCGGGAGCGGGCAAGGGGACGCAGGCGCAGCGGCTGGTCGACAAGCACGGCATTCCGCAACTGTCGACGGGCGACATGCTGCGCGCCGCGGTGAAGGCCGAGACCGAGGTCGGCAAGAGGGCCAAGGCCGTCATGGACGCCGGCGAACTGGTCTCCGACGCCATCGTCAACGCCATCGTCTCGGAACGCATCGATCAGGCCGATTGCGCCCGCGGCTTCATCCTCGACGGCTACCCGCGCACGCTGGCGCAGGCCGACGCGGTCGAGGCCATGCTCGCGGGCAAGGGCCTGAAGCTCGACATGGTCATCGAACTCGTCGTCGACGACAAGGCACTGGTCGGGCGCATCGTCAAGCGCGCCGAGGAAGCCCAGGCCGCCGGCCAACCGGTGCGCAAGGATGACAACCCGGTGGTCTTCGAGGAGCGCCTGCGCGAGTACTACAAGAAGACCGCGCCGCTGATCGGCTACTATCACGCCAAGGGCCTGCTCGTCGGCGTCGACGGCATGGCCTCGATCGACGACGTCACGGTCCAGATCGAGGCGCTTCTCGCGAAGGCCTGACCTCGCGAAGCCGGTCAATGACTACATTGAATCGCGGCCCGGCCGGTGCGCAGAGCGCCGGCCGGGCGTCTGCCATCTACAGGACCCTGAAGATCTGCCAGAGCGACGAGCCGGAAACCACGTGCGGCTCCATGTCGTTGCCCCACTGCCGGTGGGCGTCGAGTTTGCCGATGCTGGCGAAGAACTGCTCCAGCTGGGCGAGCGTCTCGACGGTGTGATGCGTCTCGATGGTCGCCTCGCGGGCGCCGATCGATCCGGTCATGATCTTGAAGTCGAGCTTGCCGAGGTCTACCTGCGCGCCGACTTCCTTCTCCCACCGTCGCATCAGGTCAATGACTGTCTGCTTGTAACCGAATTTTGCGTCGATCTGCCAACGTGCGCTGAACATCGTGCTCTCCCCCTCGGTTTCCAGGGCCTACGCGGGGCGGCCGATCATCGGCCTCAACTTCTCCGGCGTGGCCACGTCCACATTCGCGCTTCGGCCATGCGCCCGCAAGGACGCCGGGGCAGGGGACGAAATATGAACGAGGGGTTGACGCTCGTCGCCGGATGGGTTAATGCCCGCCGTCTTCCAGTCAGGCCTACGGCTGACCGGCAGTTTTGCCGTTGTCAGCCTATTCCCGACGACCCTGCAAGGGCCGGCCTCCACCGGACGCGGGGAAAACGAAAAATCGCCGGCGCGACCGGCCCACATGGAGAAGAAGATGGCTCGTATAGCCGGCGTCAACATACCGACCAACAAGCGCGTCGTCATCGCGCTGCAGTACATCCACGGAATCGGCGCGAAGTTCGCCCAGGAGATCGTCGACAAGGTCGGCATCCCGGCCGAGCGCCGCGTGCACCAGCTGACCGATGCCGAGGTGCTGCAGATCCGCGAGGCGATCGACCGCGACTACCAGGTCGAGGGCGACCTGCGTCGCGAAGTCTCGATGAACATCAAGCGGCTGATGGACCTCGGCTGCTACCGTGGCCTGCGCCACCGCCGTTCGCTGCCGGTCCGCGGCCAGCGCACGCACACCAACGCCCGCACCCGCAAGGGTCCGGCGAAGGCGATCGCGGGCAAGAAGAAGTAATTTGTCGGTCGTGGTTCGTCGGTCGTCGGTCGTGGCTTTCACGACCGACGACCGACCGCCGCCGACCGACTCAGGTGGAGCCGCTGGCATTACGGCGGCGTAGAGATCGAAAGGACCATCATGGCCAAGGAAGCCACCCGCGTTCGCCGTCGCGAACGCAAGAACATCTCGTCGGGCGTCGCCCACGTGAACTCGACGTTCAACAACACGATGATCACCATCACCGACGCGCAGGGCAATGCCATCGCGTGGTCGTCGGCCGGTGCCCAGGGTTTCAAGGGCTCGCGCAAGTCGACGCCGTTCGCCGCGCAGGTTGCTGCCGAGGACGTCGCCAAGAAGGCCCAGGAGCACGGCATGCGCCAGCTCGAGGTCGAGGTCTGCGGTCCCGGCTCCGGCCGTGAGTCGGCCCTTCGCGCCCTTCAGGCGGCCGGCTTCACCATCACCTCGATCCGCGACGTGACGCCGATCCCGCACAATGGCTGCCGCCCGCGCAAGAAGCGCCGCGTCTGAGCCGCCTCTCGCATGACCGCCGGCGCGTGCGCGCCGGCGCAATTCCAGCTCGCCTGCCACGATTGGATGGTGGCAGGGAAACGGAAGGAAAATCCGTATGATCCAGAAAAACTGGCAGGAACTGATCAAGCCCAGCAAGATCGAGTTCTCTTCCAAGGGCAAGACCCAGACCACGCTCGTCGCCGAGCCGCTCGAACGCGGATTCGGTCTCACGCTCGGCAACGCGCTCCGTCGCGTGCTGCTCTCTTCGCTGCGCGGCGCTGCCGTGACCGCCGTCCAGATCGACGGCGTGCTGCACGAGTTCTCCTCGATCGGCGGCGTGCGTGAGGACGTCACCGACATCGTCCTGAACATCAAGGAAATCGCCATCCGCATGGAAGGCGACGGACCGAAGCGCATGGTCGTGCGCAAGCAGGGTCCGGGCGTGGTGACCGCCGGCGACATCCAGACCGTGGGCGACGTCGAGATCCTCAACCCCGACCATGTCATCTGCACCCTCGACGAGGGCGCCGAGATCCGCATGGAATTCACCGTCGACACCGGCAAGGGCTACGTCCCGGCCGAGCGCAACCGTGCCGAGGACGCGCCGATCGGCCTGATCCCGGTCGACTCGCTCTATTCGCCGGTGAAGAAGGTCTCCTACAAGGTCGAGAACACCCGCGAGGGCCAGGTTCTCGACTACGACAAGCTGACCATGACGCTCGAGACCAACGGCTCGATCACCGGCGAGGACGCCGTCGCCTTCGCGGCGCGCATCCTGCAGGACCAGCTCGGCCTGTTCGTCAACTTCGAGGAGCCGCACAAGGAAGTGGCGGCGGAAGCCGTCACCGAACTCGCCTTCAACCCGGCGCTGCTCAAGAAGGTGGACGAACTCGAACTGTCGGTCCGTTCGGCCAACTGCCTGAAGAACGACAACATCGTCTACATCGGCGACCTGATCCAGAAGACGGAAGCGGAGATGCTGCGCACGCCGAACTTCGGCCGCAAGTCGCTCAACGAGATCAAGGAAGTCCTCGCGGCGATGGGCCTGCATCTCGGCATGGAAGTGCCGGACTGGCCGCCGGAGAACATCGAAGACCTCGCCAAGCGTTACGAAGACCAATATTGAGCATGAATTCCGAGGACCGGGGGCTTGAGCCGCCGGTCCGACGGTCATGCGGAAAACCATCAGAGGCCGTGGCCTCTTGAACAACTGAAGAAGGAAAAGAGCCATGCGCCACGGTTTCAAAGGCCGCCGCTTCGCCCGCAGCGTCAGCCACCGCAAGTCGATGTTCGCCAACCTCGCCGTGTCTCTGATCGAGCACGAGCAGATCGTCACCACCCTGCCGAAGGCGAAGGACCTGCGTCCGATCGTCGAGAAGCTGGTCACGCTCGGCAAGCGCGGCGACCTGCACGCACGCCGCCAGGTGATCGCCCAGATCGGCAACGAGGGCGTCGTCAAGCGCCTGTTCGACACGATCGCGCCGCGCTACGCCACCCGCAACGGCGGCTACCTGCGCATCATGAAGGCGGGCTTCCGCAAGGGCGACAACGCCGCGATGGCCGTGATCGAGTTCGTCGACCGCGACTCGTCGGCCAAGGGTGCCGGCGACCGCGCCCGCGTCGAGGCCGAAGCTTCCGAGGAAGCCGAGGCTGCATAAGCCTTCTTCCGATATCGCACCGGACCAGCTTAGGGGGCTTCGCGCCCCCTTTTGCTTTTTACGGTGGTCGCGGCCATTATCCCGGCGATGACGCAGTTCGAGTTCACCCGCCGCGGCGCCCTTGGCGTCTTCGTCACGGCGTCGATCTGGACCGTGGCGGCGCAAGCCGGGGAGGGCGGCATGGACACCAGACTCGCGGAAGCAGCCGCACGTGGCGACGTAGCGGCGGTGAGGGCACTGCTGGTCTCTGGAGCCGCCGTCGACGGAAGGGACCCGGCGAAGCGCACGCCGCTGCTCCTCGCTACGCGGGCGAACCATGTCGAGGTGGCCGGCCTCCTGATCGGGGCCGGAGCCGACGTCAACGCCAAGGACAACATCCGCGACACGCCGTTGCTCTATGCAGGCGCCGAAGGCAGGAACGAGATCCTGCGCTTGATCCTCGCAACGGGGAGGGCGGATCTCGGCGACACCAACCGCTACGGCGGCACGGCGCTGATCCCCGCCGCGCATCACGGTCATCCGGAGACCGTGCGGATCCTGCTGTCCACCGGTTTAGACGTCGACCACGTCAACAACCTCGGCTGGACGGCGTTGCTCGAGGCGGTGATTCTCGGCGACGGCGGGCCGGTCTACCGGGAGATCGTCGGTCTCCTCGTCGATGCCGGGGCGGCGGGCCTTGCCGACCGCGACGGCGTCACGCCTCTCGAGCACGCGCGGCGGCTTGGCTTCGCGGCAATCGCGGCGCGGATCGAAAACGGTCCGCGAAGCGCTCAATCGGCGCCGTGATTGTGGCCTCGGCCTTTCATTTTGCACAATCCTTTGACAAGACACGCGCGATCCTCAACGGGGAATCGAAATGCGCGCGACCAGACTGTCCATCATTGCCGCCGGCGTTCTCCTGGTGCTGGCTTCCGCCTTCTCGGGGGCGCGTGCCCAGGAGACCAAGGGCGAGGGACTGAGCGAGATCCTGTCCGATCTCCTGCGCGGCACCGACGACGGCCAGAACCCGGCGGTCGAAGGGCTCGACCGGCGCGTACCCTTCGGCCGCGAGGAGATGCAGCTGTCGTTTGCCCCGCTGGTCAAGGACACGGCGCCGGCGGTGGTCAACGTCTACGCCTCGAGCAAGGTCAACGCACAGTCGCCTTTCGCCGGAGACCCCTTCTTCGAGCAGTTCTTCGGCCGGCAGATGCCGCCGCGCGTGCAGTCCTCGCTGGGCTCCGGCGTCATCGTCGATCCGAGCGGCATCATCGTCACCAATTTCCACGTCATCCGCGGCGCCGACGACGTGAAGGTCGCGCTCTCCGACGGCCGCGAGTTCGCCAGCCGGCTGATGCTGAAGGACGAGCAGCTCGATCTCGCCGTGCTCAAGATCGAAGCGAAGGACCCGTTCCCGACGATCGACATCGGCGATTCCGACGCGCTCGAGGTCGGCGACCTCGTGCTCGCCATCGGCAACCCGTTCGGCGTCGGGCAGACGACGACCAGCGGCATCGTATCTGCGCTGGCGAGAAGCCACATCGGCATCTCCGACTTCGGCTTCTTCATCCAGACCGACGCGGCGATCAACCCGGGCAATTCGGGTGGCGCGCTGATCAACATGGGCGGCCAGATGATCGGCATCAACACCGCCATCTTCAGCCGCTCCGGCGGCTCGATCGGCATCGGCTTCGCCATTCCGTCGAACATGGTCCACGCCGTCGTCGAATCGGCGAAGAGCGGCAACGAATATTTCGAGCGGCCCTACATCGGCGCTTCCTTCGAGGAAGTCGACGCACAGATCGCCGAGTCGCTCGGAATGGAGCGTCCGGCGGGCGCGCTGGTTTCCTCGGTGGCGGCGAACGGTCCCGCCGCGCGCGCCGGCCTGAAGCCGGGCGACGTGGTGCTGACCATGAACGGCAAGCTGATCGAGCATGTCGACGCGCTCGGCTACCGGCTCGCCACGCAGCCGATCGGCGCGGTGATCAAGCTCGAGGCCCTCTCGGCGGGCGAAGACACGACGCTGGAAGTCACCCTCGAGCGGGCTCCGGAGGGCGCCTCGGCGACCCAGGTTTCGATCGACGGGCGCAGCCCGTTCGCCGGCACCAAGGTGGCGGTGCTGTCGCCGCGGCTCGCCCAGCGGCTCGGCATGCGCTCGGAGACGACCGGCGTCGCCGTGGTCGACATCGCCCCCGGCTCGCCGGCGGCGAGCTTCGGCCTGATGCCGCGCGACATCGTCCGCGAGGTCAACGGCGAGACCATCACCTCGGCCGAGCAGCTGCAGAAGGTCGCGGCGGAGAACACGCGCTGGTGGCGGTTTACGATCGAACGCGACGGGCAGATACTGCGCCAGATGCTGCGTTACTGAGGCTGCCTTGGCCGACCTGTTCGAGCCCGACCGTCCCGACAAGGCGCCACCCGGTCGGCCGTTGGCGGACCGGCTGCGGCCGAAGACGCTCGACGCGGTCGTCGGCCAGGAACACCTGACCGGCGAGGACGGGGCGCTGACGCGGCTGATCCGTTCCGGTTCGCTCGGCTCGATGATCTTCTGGGGGCCGCCCGGCACCGGCAAGACGACGGTCGCGCGCCTGCTCGCCGGCGAGACGGGGCTCGCCTTCGAGCAGATCTCGGCGATCTTTTCCGGTGTCTCCGACCTGAAGAAGGTGTTCGAGGCGGCGAAGCTGCGCCGCGCCAACGGCCGCCAGACGCTTCTCTTCGTCGACGAGATCCATCGCTTCAACCGCGCCCAGCAGGACAGCTTCCTGCCGGTGATGGAGGACGGCACCGTCATCCTCGTCGGCGCGACGACGGAAAATCCCTCCTTCGAGCTCAATGCCGCCCTTTTGTCGCGGGCGCGCGTCATGGTTTTCCGCACCCTCGACGCCGACAGCCTGGCCCGCCTCCTCGAACGCGCCGAGGCGGCCGAAGGCAAGGCGCTGCCGCTCGACGAGGAGGCGAGGGCGGTGCTGGTGCGCATGGCCGACGGCGACGGACGCGCCTCGCTCACGCTCGCCGAAGAGGTCTGGCGGGCGGCGAAACCCGGCGAGATCTTCGATGCCGAGGCCTTGCAGCGCGTCGTCCAGCGCCGCGCTCCGATCTACGACAAGAGCCATGACGGCCACTACAACCTGATCTCCGCCCTGCACAAGGCGGTGCGCGGTTCCGATCCGGACGCCGCGCTCTACTATCTCGCGCGCATGCTCGACGCCGGCGAGGACCGGCTCTTCCTCGGCCGCCGGCTGGTGCGCATGGCCAGCGAAGACATCGGCCTCGCCGATCCCCAGGCCCTGGTGATCGCCAACGCCGCCAAGGACACCTACGACTTCCTCGGTTCGCCGGAGGGCGAACTGGCGCTGGCGCAGGCCTGCGTCTACCTGGCCACGGCGCCGAAATCGAACGCGGTCTACACCGCCTTCAAGGCGGCCATGCGCGCCGCCAAGGAGCACGGCTCGCTGCCGCCGCCGAAGCACATCCTCAATGCGCCGACGAAGCTGATGAAGGACGAGGACTACGGCGCCGGCTACCGTTACGATCATGACGAGCCCGACGCCTTCTCCGGCCAGGACTATTTTCCGGAGGAGATGGGCCGCCAGTCCTTCTACGAGCCGCCGGACCGGGGTTTCGAGCGCGAGATCCGCAAGAGGCTCGACTACTGGGCGCGCCTCAGGCGCGAGCGCGGCGGCTGAACGGCGCCCGGCGGGCGCCCGGACGCCCGTCGGTGTTTGTGGCAGCGCAACGACGCGCCGGGTGCCTCGGCCTATCCTGCGCGCAAGGTGAGAACCATGCGCGACATTGCGACACCACTTTTCCCGCTCGATCCCGACCTGCCGCTCGACGACATGATGCGGCGGTGGCCGTCGACGATCCCCGTCATGCTGCGCCACAGGTTCCTGTGCGTCGGCTGCCCGATCGCGCCGTTCCACACACTTCTCGACGCCTGTCGCGAACACGGCGCCGACCTGGAGGCGGTGACGATCGAGATCGAGGACGCGGTCGGCGCTTCCGTCCCGCCGCCGGCCGCCGGGACCGTCAGGAACCGCGGTTCTCGGCGATCAGCATCAGGCGGTGCGGGTCGGTGACGATCACCTTCTGACGTCCGCTGCGGATGACGCCGCGCTCCTCCCAGGCGCTCAGCAGCCGGCTTACCGTATGCAGCGTGGTTCCCGTCATCTCGGCGATGTCCTGGCGCGAGATCGGGAAGTCGATCTCGACCCCCTCGGCGGTCTTCCTGCCCGTCTGGTGGGCGAGCCGCAACACGGCATGGGCGACGCGCTGCGTCACCTGCTCTGTCGACATCTCCATCATGCGGTCGTGCGTTTCCTGGAGCCGGCTTCCGATCGTCTGGTAGGTGTTGCGGCCGAAGGAGGGGAAGCGCTCGACGAGGTCCTTCCAGCGCTCGTTCGGCCAGGCCAGCACGACGCAGTCGACGGCGCACACCGCGTTGGCCGGATAGGTGGTGCGCCCGATCGCGGCGGCGATGCCGAAGAGTTCGCCGTCCTTGATGTAGCGGACGATGACCTGCTCGCCGTCCGGCGTGATGCGCACCACCCTGACATAGCCGTCGAGCAGCAGGAAGAACGAGCGCGCCTCGCCATCCTGATCGAACACCGTGGCGTCCTTGGCGAAGCGCATGGCTCGTGCCGGCTGCAGCAGATCGTCAAGGTCGGCCGGCGACAGGCCGGCGAACGGCCCCAATCCGGCGATGAGCGAACGGTCGAGAGCTGCCACGGCGCGTCTCCAGGATGATGCGGCGCAGCGGCCGCGGGCACCACGGTTTCTAGCCGGAGTTTGAGTAAACGCAAATCCTGATCGCCGATTTCCCTCTACACGGGCCTCATCACGAAAGACCAGAAGATCCGGAAAGGAAAGTATCGTGAATAGACCCCTCTTTGTTCTGGCCGCCGCTGCGGCCATGGTTTTCGCCGGCGTTGCCGGTGCCGCCGAGTTCGAGGTGAAGATGCTCAACCGAGGCGAGAAGGGCGCAATGGTGTTCGAGCCCGACTTCGTCCGCGCCGCACCCGGCGACACGATCAAATTCGTTCCCACCGACAAGGGCCACAATGCCGAGGTGATCGCCGGCATGCTCCCGGAGGGCGCCGAGGCATTCAAGGGCAAGCCCAACGAGGAAGTCGTCGTCACCCTCGACAAGGAAGGCGTGTACGGCGTCAAGTGCGCGCCCCACTACGGCATGGGCATGGTGGCTCTGATCGCCGTCGGGCAGCCGGCCAATGTCGATGCGGCCAAGGCGGTGAAGAACCCCGGCAAGGCCAAGGGCGTCTTCGCCGCGCTGTTCGACCAGCTCGCCGCGCAGAACTGAACCAATCTGCCACTTCAGTCGTCGCTGTCGGTAGCATGCCCCCGCCGACGGCACGAGGGATCGGACGGGCCGAGGCGGTGGCCCGTCCGATCCCATCCCCCCGACAATGGAGCAAGCGCATGGCGATCCCCCGGCTTCGCGCCTTCACCGGACCCGCGGTCCTCTCCTACGGTTTTCGGCCGTTCTTCCTGCTCGGCGCGCTGTTCGCCGGCGGTTCGATCCTGTTCTGGCTGCCGGTCTATACCGGCCACGCCGAGCCGATGACGGCGTTCGCGCCGGTCGACTGGCACATCCACGAGATGCTGTTCGGCTATCTGCCGGCGATCGTCACCGGCTTCCTGCTCACCGCAATCCCCAACTGGACGGGCCGGCTGCCGGTGCAGGGCACCCCGCTGCTCGGCCTCGTGCTGCTCTGGCTGGCCGGCCGGTTCGCCATCTTCTTCTCCGCCGCGATCGGCTGGCAGGCGGCGGCGGTCATCGACTGCGCCTTCCTTGCCGCGGTGGCGGCCGCGGCTGCGACCGAGATCGTCGCGGGCAGGAACTGGCGCAACCTGAAGGTCCTCCTGCCGCTCGCCGTGCTCTTCTCCGCCAACGTCGCCTTCCATTTCGAGGCCCATACCTACGGAGTTTCCGACTGGAGCCGCCGGCTCGGCATCGCGGCGGGGATTGTGCTGATCATGGTCATCGGCGGACGCATCATCCCGAGCTTCACGCGCAACTGGCTTGTGCGCGCCAATCCCGGCCGCCTGCCGGCGCCGTTCGACCGCTTCGACGTCAGCGCGATTCTGTTCTCCGTCATCGCCTTCGCGCTGTGGGTCGCTGCTCCCGACGCTTTCTCGACGGCCATTGCCATGGCGACGGCGGGCGTTCTCAACCTCGCCCGCCTGTCGCGCTGGGCGGGCGACCGCACGATACGCGATCCGCTCGTGCTGATCCTGCATCTCGCCTACCTGCTCGTGCCGGTCGGCTTCCTGCTCGCGGCGGCGGCGATCGTCTTTCCCGGCCAGATCGCCGCTGCTGCCGGCTACCACGCCTTCGGCACCGGTGCCGTCGGCGCCATGACGCTCGCCGTGATGGTGCGCGCCACCCGCGGCCACACCGGCGGGGAACTCGTGGCGGGCAGGGGCGGCATCGCCATCTTCGCCGCGGTCCTCCTCGCCGCGGTGACGCGCATCGTCGCCGCGGTCGGGTTTCCGGATATCTCGCTCATCCACCTCTCCGGCGCGCTGTGGAGCGCGGCCTTCCTCGGCTTCGCCCTTCTCCACGGCAAGGCACTGGTGACGCGCCGCGCCCGCTGAACGGGCGCTGAGAGGAAGAGGCCCCGGCGGGGGACCAATCCCAAACCAGAATCCGAAATCTCGCGACGAAGCCGGAGAAATACCGGGATTTACGGCCCCTTCGCCCTGGCGGGGGAGCCTGAAACACGATCTCCGGCCGACTTTGTTCGATGCAGGTTGGAGCAACAGTGATATACAGGCCGCGGTGACACGCCCGGACAGGAGCGCTCTGAGTGGGCATCCCTGAACATGAACGAGTACCGGCCGACGAGTTTCTTGATTGGATCGAGCGGCAGAGCGAGAGGTACGAACTGGTAGAGGGTGCACCCGTCCGCATGATGGCGGGGGCAAGGCAGAGTCACAATGTGGCGACGACCAACATAGTGGTAGCGCTCGCTCCCTCCGCCAAGGCGAAGGGCTGCCGCACGACTTCCAGCGATACGGCCGTCATCACAGGGAGTTTCGGCGTGCGGTATCCTGACATTGTGGTCGACTGCGGGCCAGGTGACCCTTCGGCCAAGGCAGCGACAAAGCCCACAATCGTCGTGGAAGTCTCTTCGCCGGGAACCCTGGCCGTCGATCTGACCGACAAGATGGATGAGTATCAAGCTCACGATGATATCCGGGTCATCATGCTCGTCGAACCGGATGTCATCATGGTGAAGGTCTACAGGCGCGACATGCGCGGCCTCTGGAACGTCGAGAGGTACGACGGCCTCGACCAGGCCGTGGCACTCCCGGAGGTGGATGCCTCCATTTCGCTTCGAGACATCTACGACACTTTGGAGCCGAAATCCCGACCACGCCTGAATGTGGTACCGGAGACTTCGGGCGCGCCCATCCCATAACACGGACCGGATCGGATCCACATCTTGGTCGGACCAGCGGCGAGGACGCCGGGCCTCCCGCAATCGCGATTGCGCTCGGGCGGAAGACGATCTCGCGCGATCGCATGCCGGCTTGCGGTACGAAACCTATCGGAAGACGCGGCGGACTGCCTGGCGCACGCGCTCCGCAAGTCCCGTGCCGCGCGGTTCGCGCACCAGGCGGAAGCCGAGATTGTCGGGCGGGACGCCGACGGCGCAGCCGCCGCTCTTCCCGTCGCGGATGAAGTCCGACATGTAGGCGCGGTGGCGGCCTTCGAGCACGTGGACGCCGCAGTTCTCCACCGTCCCGGCAATCTCACGCCCGTCGGGCGTCAGCGTCGAGCGCGCATAGCAGGTCGCGGTCCACTCCCAGACATTACCGGCGAGATCGTAGAGCCCGCGCCGGTTGGCGCCGAAAGCGCCGCGCGGCTGGGGTTCCGAGACGGACGCACGCCCGCGCGCCGATTCGGCGCGATAGGCCGAAAGCCAGCGCCGCGCCGGATTGTCCGCATCGGCGACGACGGGGAGGTCTTCGCCGGAGAAGCGCTCGCCGGCGGCGAGCGCCCATTCGGCGGCGCTCGGCAGCCGCCAGCGTCCGCCCGTTGCCTGCGAATACCAGGCCGCATAGGCTTCGGCGTCGAGGTGGCTGACCCCCGTCACCGGGGTACGCAGCGCCTGGCCGGGGCGTGCGTCGGCCTGGCGGCAGGCGCCGGCCTCGACGCAGCGGCGATAGTCGAGCACGCTCACCTGGTATGTCATGATCTCAAAGGCAGCGACTTCTTCCAGCCGGCGCGGCGCGGCGGCGGGCCGGCCGTCGCGCAGGAATTCGCCCGGCAGGGGATAGGCGACGCGGCCGGAGACGGCGACGGTCTGCGCCGCGGGAAAGGGAGGTTCGACCGGCCTGTCGACCAACCAGTCGGCCGCGCCGAGCAGCGATGCCGGGATTGCCGCCGCGGCGGCCAGTCCGCCGATGATGTGGAGGATGTCGAACGACATGACGGTCTCCGTCCCGTGAAGAAAGAACGGCCCGGCTGTCGGGGAGCCGGGCCGTTCCGTCGTCCATCGCGTCCGCTTCAGTTGGTCGCGATGGCTTTCGGCGCCTCGACCTGGGTCATCAGGTCGTCGTCCCAATCGCCTTCGACCATGAAGTGCGCGGTGGCGCCGAGTTCGACGGCCTCGATCAGATTGTGGTTGACGTAGGCGTAGATGCCCGGCTGCAGGAACGTGTAGAGCGCCGCGCCGGCCGAACCGCCGCGGATGAACCATGTCTCGAGGTCCTTGGCGGGCGGGTTGGCGAACTTGCCCTGTTCCCAGACATGGTCGCCATGGCCGCCGATCAGGTGCGGTCGGGTGTCGCGATTGGCCTGCGAGTGGACGATGAGCACCGTCTCGCCGACATTGGCGGTCATGGCGTTGTCGCCGGTCAGCGCGCCTACGCGGCCGTTGAACACCTCGTGGGTGGGAATGAGCCCACGCATCAGCTCCATGGTGTCCTGGTAGGCGTCGCCGGCCGATTCATAGGACTTGTAGCGGCCATCCCTGTCGCGCGGGATGTAGAAGTCGCTCTCGCCGACATAATAGATGCGGTCGTAGCGGAGCGGCTCGCCCTTCTCGTCCTTCAGGCCGTCGCGCGGCAGCACCATGATGGCGCCGCTCATGCCCGAGACGACGTGCCACGGGATCATCGGCCCGCCCGGCGCGCAGTGATAGACGAACGTGCCCGAACGGGTGGCGCGGAAGCGCAGCGTCACCTGCTCGCCGGGATTGACGAGCGAAAGTTCGCCGCCGCCGAGCGCGCCCGTCGCGGCGTGGAAGTCGATGTTGTGGGCGAGCGAGTTGCTCTCCGGGTTGACCAGCGTCAGTTCGACATAATCGTCCTGGTGGACGACCATCAGCGGACCGGGCACCGAGCCATTGAAGGTCATCGCCTGCAGCGTCGTTCCTTCGTCGTCGATCACCATCGGCTTTTCTTCGATCGTCATGGTGAACTCGATGATCTTCGGCCCGCCGCTCGCCACCTGTTCGTGGGCATGCACGAAGGGCGGCGTCACCAGCATCACCTTCTGCCGGGGCAGGGCGGCGATGTCGGGCCTGCCGACGGCGGCCCTCGCCTCGGTTGCAAACGGCGGCATTCCGGCCACGACTGCGGCCATGGCTGTTCCCATGAGAGCTTCGCGTCGCGTGATCATGATAGTCTCCTTGTCGTCTCTATTTCGACGCTGCAAGAATAGGCCTTTGATGGGAACGGCTCTTTGCCGTTTCGCAAGAAGCGGAGAGGCGCCGCTGCGACAGCCGGCCGCAATGCCGGGTTGACGCTCCGCCCGCCGGGAGTCACTAAGGCTGCGATGATCCACTTTCTCCTCGTCGCGCTCGGGGGCGCCATCGGCGCCAGCCTGCGCCACCTCGTCAATCTTGCGGCGCTGAAGACGCTGGGTCCCGGCTTTCCCTGGGCGACGCTGACGGTCAACCTGGTCGGCTCCTTCGCCATGGGCGTCTTCATCGAGGTGCTGACGCGCCGGTTCGGCTCGTCGAACGAGCTCCGCCTGTTCGTCGCCACCGGTATCCTCGGCGGCTTCACCACCTTCTCCGCCTTCTCGCTCGACTTCGCCGCGCTGTGGCAACGCGGCGAGACGGTCGTGGCCGCCGGCTATGTCCTGGTCAGCGTCGTCGGCGCGCTGCTTGCGCTTTTCCTCGGAATGTGGGTCGTCAGGATCGCCACCTAGAGCGCAGGCGTCCAATTGGATGCACAAAGGACGCTCTAAAGTATTGAATCTGCTACATCGCGCTTTCCGCAAATCGATTCCGGTTTTCGGGCCGATGCAGTAGTGCTAAAGCCCCCGCGCAAGGCAGGGAAAACCATGGCAGGCGTAGAACAGATAACGGTCGAGACGGGCGAGGCGGGCATGCGGCTCGACCGCTGGTTCAAGTCGCATTTTCCCGGGCTCGGCTTCGTCCAGCTGCAGAAACTGCTGCGCTCCGGCCAGGTGCGCGTCGACGGCGGTCGCGCCAAGGCCGAGACCCGAGTCGAACCGGGTCAGGTCGTGCGCATTCCCCCGCTCGGCGTCGACCGCAAGGGCGAAGGCCAGCTCACGGCGAAGACCATTCGCGGCCAGGACGACGGCGACGTGCTTCGCAAGATGCTGCTCCACGAGGACGACAAGGTCTTCGTCTTCAACAAGCCCGCAGGGCTTGCCGTGCAGGGCGGATCGGGCGTCGTGCGCCATGTCGACGACATGCTGGAAGCCTGGCGCAACAAGAAGGGCGAGAAGCCGCGCCTGGTCCACCGGCTCGACCGCGACACGTCGGGCGTGCTGGTGGTGGCGCGCACGCGGCTCGCCGCCATGAAGCTCGCCGAGGCCTTTCGCCAGCGCGAGACGAAGAAGACCTACTGGGCCCTGGTCAAGGGCGTGCCGAAGAAGCGGGAGGACAAGATCTCCACCTGGCTGGTCAAGGAACAGACGCCCGACGGCGACCGCGTGCGCATCGCCCGGCATGGCGAGGAGGGCGCCGACCACGCGATCTCCCACTACCGCGTCGTCGAGCAGGCCGGGCAGACCCTGTCCTGGCTGGAGATGGAGCCCTACACCGGCCGCACGCACCAGCTGCGCGTCCACGCCGCCCATATCGGCTGCCCGATCATCGGCGATCCGAAATATTTCGAGGCCGACACCAACTGGGACTTCCCCGGCGGCTTGCAGAACCGTCTGCACCTCCACGCGCGGCGCATCGTCGTCCCGCATCCCGACAAGGGCGTCATCGACGTCACCGCGCCGCTGCCGCCGCACATG
>CALFXR010000181.1 GCA_937958475.1 uncultured Mesorhizobium sp.
TCGGCGGCGTCAAGCAGAGCGGCCTCGGCCGCGAGGGCTCCCACCACGGCATCCTTGAGTTCTGCGAGACCAAGTACATCGCCGTGACGTGGTAGGCGCGTACCGACCTGCGGGAGGGCCGCCGGCGCGGCCTTCCAGCAGGCCTCCCGCCCATTTCAGGAGTCGGACGCCGCCCGTGGTGCCGACCCGTCGTGCGTGGGGGGCGCCTTCCTGACCGTTCGGCGGGGCGTCAGAAGGCGACCTTGTCTCCGCCTTTCAGGCCGAGCATGTCGCGGGCCTCGGCGCTGGTCGCGATTTCCAGCCCGGCGTCGCGCACCATGCGCACCGCCTTCTCCACCTGCTCGGCGTTGCTCGTCGCGAGCTTGCCCGGCCCGGCCCACAGCGAATCCTCCAGGCCCACGCGCATGTTGCCGCCCATCAGGATCGACTGCAGGCCGACCGTCATCTGGTTGCGGCCGGCGCCGAGCACGGACCACAGGTACCGGTCGCCGAACAGCCGGTCGGCCGTACGCCTCATGTGCATGACGTCTTCGGCGTGCGCGCCGATGCCGCCGAGGATGCCGAACACCGACTGGATGAAGACCGGCGCCTCGATCAGGCCGCGCTCGACGAAATGCGCGCAGGTGTAGAGATGACCGATGTCGTAGCACTCGATCTCGAAGCGGGTGCCGTTGTCGGCGCAGGTCCGCAGGATGGATTCGATGTCGGCGAAGGTGTTGCGGAAGACGCGGCCGCGCGAACCCTCGAGGTAGGACCGCTCCCAGTCGTGCTTCAGGTCGTTGAACCGGTCGAGCATCGGGTAGAGGCCGAAGTTCATCGAGCCCATGTTGAGCGAGGCGACTTCCGGCTTGAAGTGGGCGACCGGCGCCAGCCGCTCCTCGATCGTCATCGTCGCCGCGCCGCCGGTGGTGATGTTGATCACGCAGTCCGAGCGCTGCTTGATGCTGCGCAGGATCGGCTCGAAGCCCTCGATCGTCTGCACCGGCTCGCCGGTCTGCGGATGGCGCGCGTGGAGATGCACGATCGCCGCGCCCGCTTCCGCCGCGCCGATCGCCGCGTCGGCGATCTCCTGCGCCGTCACCGGCAGGTGGGGCGACATGGACGGGGTGTGAATGGACCCCGTCACCGCACAGGTGATGATGACTTTGCGCGTCTGTTTCGCCACGGATTTCCTCCAGCAGGAACTTTGGATGTCAATGGATCGGCATCACTGCCGAGGGTAGGTAGAGCGAGAAACCCGGCACCAGGGCGACCAGCGCCAGCACCGCCAGGCAGATCGCGATCATAGGCACGGCCTCGCGGATGACGGCCGAGAGCGGCTGTCCCGATGTCGCCGAGACGATGAACAGCAGGATCCCCACCGGCGGCGTCGCCAGGCCGATCACCACGTTGAGGACCGCCATCGTGCCGAACTGGATCGGGTCCATCTGGATGATCGCGGCCAGCTTGAGCAGGATCGGCATCGTCAGGATGAGGATCGAGATCGGCTCCAGGAACATGCCGAGCAGGAGCAGGAACAGGTTGACCATCAGGAGGATGAGCAGCTTGTTGTCGGTGACGCCGAGCACGAGGTCGGCGATCCGCGCCGGCGCCCGCTCCAGGGTCAGCACGAAGGAGACGATCGAGGCCATCGAGGTGATGAACAGGATCGACGCCGTCACCAGCGCCGTCGCCACCAGCGCGCCCCAGATGCGCGACGGGGTCAGGTCGCGATAGACGAGCCCGATGATGAGCGCATAGGCCACCGCCACGGCGGCCGCCTCGGTCGGCGTGAAGATGCCGCCCTTGATGCCGACGAGGATGATAAGCGGCAGGATCAGCGCCGGCAGCGTCCGCCGGATGGCGACCATGCGCTCCGGCCACGGCATCTTCGGCGTCGTCGGATACCCGTCTCGCCGCGCCCGCCACGTCGCGTAGGTCAGCAGCCCGCCGCCGATGGCGATCCCGGGCACCACGCCGGCGAGGAACAGCTGGCCGATCGAGGCCCCGGACAGCACGCCGTAGATGATCATCGTGATCGATGGCGGGATGATCGGTCCCATGACCGAGCTGACGCCGACCAGTGCTGCCGCATAGGCCGGCGGCATGCCCTGCCGGCTCATCGTCGGGATGAGGATCGAACCGAGGGCCGACGCTTCCGCCGTCGCGCTCCCGGAGATGCCGGCGAAGAACCCGGCGGAGAGCACGGTGACCGACGAAAGGCCGCCCTTGCGGTGGCCGACCATGGCGCGGGCGAAGTGGACGATGCGGTCGGTGATGCCGCCGACGTTCATGAGATTGCCCGCGAGCAGGAAGAGCGGGATGGTCAGCAGCACGAACTGGTCGACGCCGGCCATCATGCGCTGGGGCAGGGCCAGCACCATCGCCCCGTTGCCGGAGAGGTAGAGGTAGACCGTTCCCGCCACCCCGAGCACCAGCGCGATCGGCACGCCTGCCGCGATGAGGACGGCGAAGACCGCGAAGAAGCCGGCCATCAGGCGACCTCTCCGGCGTCCGCCTTGGTCGCCGTCGCGTCGGGCTCGCCGCGGACGAGCCGTCCCGCCCTCAGGGCGAGGTCGGCCAGTATGTGCAGGAAGAGCAGCCCGCAGCCGACCGAGACCGATACGTAGACCCAGCGGATCGACAGGTGCAGCGGTCCGCCGGTCAGGCTTTCCCAGATGAAATCGAGCGCCGGGATGGTCTGGTTGTCGAAGCGGGAGGCGTAGACCCAGCCCGCCCAGGTCATCAGCGCGAGGAAGGCGAGCGTCGGGACGGCCATGACGATCCGCACGACGCGCCGGGCGGTGATCGATAGCGATCCCGGCAGCATCTCCAGCGAGACGAACTCGCCCGCCTTGTAGGACATGCCGAGCAGCAGGAACGTCATCCAGACCATGATGTACCGGCACAGCTCCTCGGCCCAGATCAGGGAGGAACCGAAGACGTAACGCGCCGTCACCTGCGCGACCATGATCACCACGATCGCGCCCAGCATGCAGCCGCCGACGATGCGGATGAAGCTCTCGTACAGGCCGACGATCCCGCCGCGCCGCTCCGGCGCGGCCTCGTTCGCGTGCATGGCAGTCCTCCCTCGCCGCAGGCGCGTCTTGCCGGACCTCGATCGGCCCGGCAAGAGGTTCCGGCTGGCGCGCCGATCGTCAGGCGCTGGCGGCCTTGACGAACTCGGCGATCAGCGGCGACTTCTCGCTCCACTGCCCGACGATGCCGGAGACCTTCTCCTTCATCTTGTCGAGGTCCTCGAGCGCGACGATCTCGACGCCCTTCTTCTTCAGCTCCTCGCGCCCGGTCAGGTCCTGCTCCTTGGCGTAGGCGAGCGTGGCCACCACCGACTGGCGGCCCGCTTCGCGCAGCGCGCCCTGCAGGTCGGCCGACAGCGGCTCGAACACCGCCTTGCTGATCGCCGTCGTCGAATGCCACGGATAGTGGCCGGTCAGCGTGAAGTGCTTGCCGACTTCCCAGAGGTTCTCGCCGAGCATCGAGGAGACGTTGATCTCCAGCGCGTCGATGACCTTGGTCTCCAGCGCCCCGTAGATCTCGCCGTAGGGCAGGCCGACGGGGGAAACGCCGATCGCTTCCCAGATCGCCTTGTGCAGCGGCACGGGGACGATGCGGGTCTTCAGGCCGGCGAAGCCGTCGACGGTCTTCACCGGGCTGCCGACCGACAGGAAATGGCGCTGGCCGATGTCGGCGGTGGCCAGGCCGATCAGGCCCGCCGGCTCCAGGTCGTCGTGGATCTTCTGCGCGATCTCGGTCTTCGAGATGGCGGCGAAATGGTCGTAGTCGCGGATCAGGAACGGCAGCTGGTAGGCGTCGAGCGCCGGCCGGCCGGTCACCAGCGGGAACTGCACGCCGCTGGCGTTGCAGATGTCCAGCGTCCCGGCCACCACCGATTCGAGGTTCTGCTTGTCGTCGCCGAGCTGGCGGTTGGGGAAGATCTGCACGTCGAAGGCGCCGGGCACCAGCTTTTCGAGCGCCTCCGCGAAGCTCGTCGCCATGACGTGGCCGGGGTGGATTTCGTTCGCCGCGTGGGCGAAGCGAAGGGTCTGCGCGGCCGCGCGGGCGACCCAGGGCATGGATATGGCCGCGCCCGCGGCGAGGCCTGTCTTCAGCATGGTACGACGAGTGAGCACTGTATTCCTCCCTTTTTCGATGTGATCCCTGCCGGACGCGACGCCTGGTTTCACTGCAGGTCGAGCAGCCAGGCGGCGTTGTCCGAGAACATTTTGCGGATGTCTTCCTTCGGCACCTGCAGGTCGAGCAGCATGCCCGCGATCTGCCGGTATCCCTCGACCGGCCTCGGCGAACCCCTGAGGCCGAGATCCGACGACAGCACGGTGCGGCCGGCGCTGCCGATCTCGATGTAGTGGGCGAGGTCGTCTGCGTCGAACTGCTTGGCCGAGCCGTCGATGAACATGCAGATCGAGTGCTCGAGATAGGCGCCGATCTCGACCAGCGCGCGCATGTCGTCGTCCGAGCAGTTGACGATGTAGGTCGGATGGTTGACCAGCATCCGCTTGACGCCGCGCCGGCGTGCTTCCTGGAACACCTCGATCAGTTCCGCCGCCGGCAGATGCCCGCCGGCGAGGATCATGTCGGCCTCGGCGACCAGGTCGAGCACCAGCTTGGTGTCGTCGCTGACCGAGCCGTCGGCGTCGAGCGCGCTGAGCGGGATCGGGTCGAGCATGCGCTTGGCGGTCTTCGGGAAGCTCTTCGCCGCCCCCTCGTACTGCGCGATGTGGTTGGCGGCCGAAAGGGTCGGCAGCCAGACGATCTTGGCGCCGATGTTGGCCGCGTGGTTGACGGCGTGCGGATTGATGCCGCCCGACGCGTTGTTCAGTGCGAGGCCGGAGAACAGCCGCACGCCGGTGTCCGGCAGCAGCTTCTCCAGCATGACGGCATGCGCCACGCCGAGATAGAAGTGGTCCTTGTAGAGCACCGCCCGGAACCCGGCCTCGGCGGCGTCCATCAGCGCCTCGTGGTGGTCGAGGATGCGCGGCATGGCCGCCGGTCCGCTGTGGCAGTGCAGGTCGATGGCGCCGACGAGAAGGTCGGCGACCTCGGCGTCGCGTGTATCGGTTGCCGTTGCCATCATTGTCCTCCAGTCCACATGTCGGGGTCGTTCGCGCGACGGACGCGCATGCATTGCAGGTGCTGCCCGCGTTTCCTCACGTTCCGCTGCGCTCCGCCGCCTGCGCGAGGCGGCTCGAATAGTCGCCGAGCGCGCCGATGGCCGCCTGCCGCATCAGTCCCTGGTCCGACGAGAGAATGAAGGCGGAAGCGCCCCTGGCGGCGAAATCGGCGGCGTCGTCCGGCGAACCGGCGAGGATGCAGACGGGCTTGCCGGCCTTCCGCGCGGCGGCGGCGATCCTGTCGGCCGCTTCCTTCACGACCGCCGCGCCGCCGCTCGTCTGGCGGAAGGCCACGGTCAGGTCGCCGCGGCCGATGAAGACGCCGTCGATGCCGTCCACGGTGAGGATCTCGTCGATCGCCTCGATGGCGTTCGGGTCCTCGATCATGGCGATCACCGTTACCGCCTCGTCCTGCGCGGCGACGTGTTCGCCGATCGTCGCCTTGCCGAAGCCGCCGGCGCGGGTGGTGTTGGAGAAGCCCCGCGCCCCGGTGGCGTAGCGGCAGGCGTCGACGACCGCCTTCGCCTTCGCCGCGCTGTCGACATGCGGGACCAGCACGCCCGTGGCGCCGCAGTCGAGCACCGACAGGATGAACGGCGCGTCGGGACCCTGGACGCGCACGATGCCGGCGATGCCGGCGGCGCGGCAGGCGAGCAGGATGCGGTCGGTCGTCTCGCGGTTGAAGGGCGCATGTTCCTCGTCGATCACGACGAAGTCGAAGCCGACGGAGCCGAGGATCTCGCTCGCATGCGTCGTCGGCGTCTTCAGGAACGTGCCGAACAGCGGCTCGCCATTCCTGAAGCGCGATCGGAACGCGCCTGATCCCCTGCCGCCCAACATCCCCTCCGTTGTATCGCTGTTCGAAACAGCCTTCTTGTTAGCGAAACATCGCTTCTTTCTCGGCCGCTGTCAAGCCGGGAAACGGTGCATGAGGGGACCGAGGCGAGGTGGAAATGCGCGGCGTCGGCCGCCGCCCGCTTGCGGAAACGCAGGAACCGCGCTCGCCGGTCGGCGGGGCGCGGTCTGGATGGCTGCGGTCGGGGAAGGCGGCGGGCGACGGACGCTGCGACGTCAGACGCACCGCCGGCGGCGCGCTGCGTCGGCGCCGCCGGCGGACGGTGGGGGCATGGCTGTTGCCGGCGGGGAACGCGGCCGGAGGCTCGCCGATCCTTCCGGGCGACGGGTTACTCCGGCCGGAACACGTGGCCGGCGAAGGTCGCCTGCGCGGTCCTGACGGTCAGGCCGATGATGGCGAGCGTGAGCGCCGCGAGCAGGACGTAGCCCGTCCACAGATGGAACGTCGAACCGGTCAGGCCGGCGAAGCGGAAGCTCGCCGTCGTGATCGCCGCCAGCGGGAAGGACAGCGCCCAGAACGACAGCGCGAACGGCAGGCGCAGGATCGCCGGCACCTGCAACGCCACGATCAGCGTGAAGACATAGCCGATGTTCAGGAGGACGCGGGCGAAGTCGTCGACGACGCCGCCGTGCAACTGCAGCCAGGCGAGGAAGGCGACGGCCGGCGGGGCGACGAGGATGACCAGGGTCGGCTTCAGCCGGCCCGGCATCGGATCGTGGAAGATCAGCCGGTTGAAGACGATCGTCAGCAGCACGATCCAGAACAGCAGGCCGACCGACAGGAAATACCAGGAGATTTCCGGATAGCCGAGCCGCACCCCGGCCAGCGGCACGATGACGTTGCCGACGGCGGGGATGAACCAGGCCGGCGACAGGTGCATCGGCTGGAACGGCCGGTGGCCGATCCACTGGGTGACCACGAGCACGGTGAGCACGGCATGGCCCGCCGCGCCGACCGCCCACAGCGCCGTGGCGATTCCCGGATGGTGTTCGGCGAGCAGCGTCGCCGTCAGCAGCACCGAGATGCTGATCGCCGGGAAGAAGGCGATGCGCACGGGGTGGTTCCACTCGGCCCTGGTGTCGGCCGGATGCAGCAGCGCCTTGGCCGCGTAGGTGCCGGCAAGCAGCAGGAAGAAGGCGACGCCCACCCACTGCATGGCGGCGGACGCCTGCGCCAGTCCGGCGGCGCGCAGCGCCAGCGCGAAGCCGAAGACGCCCATGCTGGCGCCGAAGATGCCGACGGGCAGGTGCCGGAGGCTGGCTTCTTCGGGCGCGCTCGCGGTCGCGGCGGGAACGGTCTGGGTGGCCGACATGGGTCTCGTCTTCCGTCGATTGGAGTTCGGCGCCCGCTTAGCACCTTCGTGCGCCCCGGCACTGTGACTAGGTCACAAAGCCGGCCGGGCGGCGGATCGGCCTCCGCGCTACGCCCCCTTCGCCGCCTCCGCCTCGGCGACGATGCGCTTCACCGCGACGAAGCTGTCGGGGCTGACCGAGATCGAGTTGATGCCGCAGTCGACGAGGAACGCGGCGAACTCCGGATGGTCCGAGGGCGCCTGGCCGCACAGGCCGATCTTGGCCCCGGCCTTGCGCGCCTCGGCGATGACGTTGGAGATCATCCACTTCACCGCCGGGTCCTGCTCGTCGAACAGCTCCGCCAGTTCGCCCGAATCGCGGTCGACGCCGAGCGTCAGCTGGGTCAGGTCGTTGGAGCCGATGGAGAAGCCGTCGAAGCGCTTGGCGAACTCCGCCGCCAGCACCACGTTCGACGGGATCTCGCACATGACGAAGACCTGCAGCCCGTTCTCGCCGCGCACCAGGCCGCTCTCGGCCATCACCTCGAGCACGCGGTCGGCCTCCTTCGTCGAGCGGCAGAACGGGATCATCACCACCACGTTCCTGAAGCCCATCTCGTTGCGCAGACGCTCGATCGCCCGGCACTCCAGCGCGAAGCCGGCGCGGTAGCTCGGCGAATAGTAGCGCGAGGCGCCGCGGAAGCCGATCATCGGATTCTCTTCCTTCGGCTCGAATGCGGCGCCGCCCACCAGTCCGGCATATTCGTTGGTCTTGAAGTCGCTCATGCGCACGATGACGGGCTTCGGCCACATCGCCGCCGCGATGCGCGACAGGCCGCGCGACAGCCGGTCGACGAAGTATTCCGACTTGTCGGCATAGCCGGCCGTCAGCGCCGTGATCTCCTGCTTCGCCGCCTCGTCCTTCAGCCCGTCGAAGTTGACCAGCGCCATCGGGTGGACGCGGATGTGGTTGGAGACGACGAACTCCATGCGCGCCAGGCCGACGCCGTCGGCCGGGATGCGCCACCAGCGCAGCGCGCCGGCCGGATTGCCGAGGTTGAGCATGATCTCGGTCCGCGTCTGCGGCAGGTCGGAGAGATCGACCGTCTCCGTGGTCACCGTCGCGGTCCCTTCGTAGACGAAGCCCTGGTCGCCCTCGGCGCAGGACACCGTCACCTCCTGTTCGGAATGAAGCAGATGGGTGGCGTTGCCGGTGCCGACGATCGCCGGCAGGCCGAGTTCGCGCGACACGATCGCCGCATGCGAGGTGCGCCCGCCATGGTCGGTGACGATCGCCACGGCGCGCTTCATGATCGGCACCCAGTCGGGGTCCGTCGTGCTGGTGACGAGGATCGAGCCGTCGACGAACTTGTCGATGTCGCGCGCGTTCTCGATCAGGCAGAGCGGCCCGGTGACCACGGCGTCGCCGATGGCCAGTCCGGCGACCAGCTGCCGCCCCTTGTTGGAGATGGCGTAGGTTTTGAACGTCGCCGTGTCGCGGCGCGACTGCACCGTCTCGGGCCTTGCCTGGACGATGAACATGTCGCCGGTCTCGCCGTCCCGCGCCCATTCCATGTCCATCGGGCAGCCGTAATGCGCCTCGATCGCCGCCGCCCAGCGCGCCAGTGTCAGGATCTCGGCGTCGGAGAGCACGAAGGCCGCGCGCTCGGCTTTCGAGGTCGGCACGTTGCGCGTCGGCTTGTCGCCGGCGGCGTAGACCATCTTGATGGCCTTCTCGCCGAGCGTCTTCTCGATGATCGGCGCGACGCCCTGGTCGCCGAGAAGCGGCTTGAACACCTGGTACTCGTCGGGGTCGACGGCACCCTGGACGACGTTTTCGCCCAGGCCCCAGGCCGCGTCGATGACGACGACGTCCTTGAAGCCGGTCTCGGTATCGATGGAGAACATCACGCCCGACCCGCCGAGGTCGGAACGCACCATCTGCTGCACGCCGATCGACAGCGCCACGCTCATGTGGTCGAAATTCTTGGCGATGCGGTAGCTGATGGCGCGGTCGGTGAACAGCGAGGCGTAGCAACGGCGGCAGGCGTCGAGCAGGGCCTTGTCGCCGCGGATGTTGAGGAAGGTCTCCTGCTGGCCGGCAAAGCTGGCGTCGGGCAGGTCTTCCGCCGTCGCGCTCGAGCGCACGGCGACGTCGGCTTCCGCCTTGCCGGCGCGCTCGCACAGCCGGCGATAGGCGCCGGTGATCGCCGACGCCGTCGCCTCGGGGAATTCGCCGCGCAGGATCATCGCGCGCACCGCCTGGCCGGTCTCGGCGAGGCTCGCCTTGCCGGCGGCCAGCAGGCCGAGCTGATCCCTGATGCGTTCCTTGAGGTCGTTCGCCTCGACATAGTCCCAATAGGCTTCGGCCGTGGTGGCGAAGCCCGGCGGGATGCGGATGCCCTTCGGCTCCAGCGTCTGTACCATCTCGCCGAGCGACGAGTTCTTGCCGCCGACGCGGCCGACGTCGGCGCGTCGGACCTCCTCGAACCAGACGACGGGTTGGAATTCGCTGCGCGCGGCGGGGTTGCCCGCCTCTTCTGCCGATCGGTTCGCCATAATTAACTCCCGGATGATCCGGCGGCAGAATGCCACGCGGTCGCAGGCAATCGTTGATCGGCGTCAAGCGCGCGCGGATTTACAAACTGACGCAGATCAATGACGTCTGGCGGCGGGGGAAGAAAAAGGCATTACTGGCGGCGCGGCGTTGTATGCTTGCTGCCGCGGACCAGAGATCAGGACGGGCCATCGATGAGCAGCTACTCCCGCATCGCACTCGTCGGCGACGTCGGCGGCAACCATGCCCGCTTCGCCATCAGCGACGTCGACGAACTGACGATCGCGCACTATGCCTCGTTTCGGCGCGACCTCTTCCCCTCGCTCCAGGACGCCGTCCGCGCCTATCTCAAGTCGGTGCCCCAGAGGCCGGAGATGGCGGGGATCGCGGTGGCCAGCCCGCTCGCCGGCGACCGCTACGTCATGAGCGACGGCGGCTGGTCGTTCACCCACGACGAGGTGCTCGCCGCAACCGGCGCAAGAAAGCTTCGTCTCCTCAACAACTTCGAGGCCGTCGCGCTCTCCCTGCCGCACCTGACGGGGCACGACCTCGAGAAGGTCTGCGGCGGCGCGCCCGCCGAGGACGCCGCCAAGGTCGCGGTCGGGCTCGGCACCGTGCTCGGCGTCGCCGGCCTGGTACCGTCCGAAGCCGGCTGGGTCGCCGTTCGCGGCGAGGGCGGGCACGCCACCTTCGCCGCGGCCGGCGCGGAAGACCTTCGCTTCGCCATGCAGGTGGCGGCGGCCGGCGCGACCCATGTCGCGACTCAGGACATGCTCTCCGGTGCCGGGCTGTGCCGGCTCTACGGCATTCTCGCGGGCGGCGGGGCGGCGCCGTCGCTGTCGGCTCCCGAGATCGTGCGGGCGGCGCATTCCGGCTCCGACCCGGCCGCCGAGGCCGCGCTGGCGCATTTCGCCCGCTGGCTCGGCCGCTTCGCCGGCGACATGGCGCTGGTCTACGGCGCCAGGGGCGGCGTCTACATCGGCGGCGGCATCCCGCCGCACATCGTCGGTTCGCTGAAGACCGAGGCCTTCGCCGCTTCCTTCCGCGGCAAGGGCGCGCTCGAATCCTATCTCGCGCCGGTCCCGGTCTACGTGATCAAGGCGGCGGAGGCGGGCCTGAAGGGCGCGGCCGTCGCGGTCGCGGCGGCCAATCCGCTGAAGGGCAGCTAATGCATGTCGCCCAAAAGTGCGCAGCGGTTTTGGGACAACGACATGCATGAAAATAATGACTTGAAGCACGTCGCCTGAATCCGATCGGTCGCGACGTGCTTTAGCCGGGCCGCCGTGCCGGTACCGCGGGCCTTTCGCCGAAGGCCCGTTCGAACAGCGCCCAGACGTCCTCGACCATGCAGAGCTCGGTCCCCGGCGTCATCGCCGCCGCGGCGCCCGCCGCGACGCCGAGCCGGAACGCATCCACCTTCGTCCAGCCCTCGCCGAGCGCCCAGACCATCGCCGCGAGGAAGCTGTCGCCGGCACCGACGGCGGAGGTGACGCGCACGGGTATGGCCGGCAGGCGCAGCACCTCGCCGCGCCCGGCGAGGATGGCGCCGTCATTGCCGAGCGTCACGGCGACGAGTTCCGCCAGTCCCCGTTCGACGATGTCGGCGGCGGCCCGCGCCGCGGCGTCGGCATCGAGCTTGCGGCCGACGAACTGTTCCAGCTCGCCGAGGCTCGGCTTGACCAGGAAGACGGCGTCCGTCTCCAGCGTCGTGCGCAGCCCGTCGCCAGAACTGTCGAGCACGAACTTCGCGCCCTGCGCCGCCGCCAGTTCCGCAAACCGCACGTAGGTGTCGGCCGGCGCGCCGCCGGGCAGGCTGCCGCTGCAGATCAGGTAGTCGGGCTTGCGGCTCGCCAGCACCGAGCGGCAGGCCTCGCAGTCGGCCGCGGTGATCTGCGGCCCCTCGGGGACGAACCGGTATTCCAGCCCCGTGCTCTGTTCGTGGACGATGTAGCCGACCCGGGTCTGGCCGGCGATGGCGATCCGCTGCCGGGCGATGCCCTGGTCGGCGAGCAGCCGGTCGAGCAGCGAGCCGATCTCGCCGCCGGCGAGATAGATCGCCTCGACGTCGCCGCCGAGCTTGGCGACGACGCGCGCCACGTTGATGCCGCCGCCGCCGGGATCGAAGCGCTCGTTGCGCGTCCGCACCTTGCGAACCGGGCGCACGGCGTCGGTGTCGCTGGAAAGGTCGACCGTCGGATTGAGCGTCACCGTCAGGATCTTCGGCATGGTCGTTCCGTCTGCGTCGTCGAGTCCGGTTTCGTCCTGACTTCGGTCTTCCGTTTCCCGTCGTCAAGCCTCCGCCGGCAGTACAAATCCGCTTCATTGATTTTCCTCAAGGCGCGATCGCCGTCGATCGGCCAGTGTTCGTCGCGGCAACGTCTCGCCGAACGCAACAACAGTTCCTCGATCGCCGGGCCGCAGGCTGGCGATGGGACCGCACAGGAGGAGTTCCGACCATGATGCCAAGATTTTCCAGATTCCTGACCGCCACGGCCCTCGCCGCGGGGATGATCGCGGCTCCGGGCGCGTTCGCCGCCGATTTCAACGTCTGCCAGGTCACCGACACCGGCGGCATCGACGACAACAGCTTCAACCAGACCGCCTGGAAGGGCGTGCTCGACGCCCAGGCCAAGCTCGGCGTCAAGGGCCGCTTCCTCGAATCGCAGGCCGAGACCGACTACGAGGCCAACATCAACTCGCTGCTCGGCGGCCAGTGCGACCTGATCATCACCGTCGGCTTCCTGCTCGGCGACGCCACCAAGAAGGCTGCCGAGGCTAATCCCGGCCAGAAGTTCTCCATCGTCGACTACGCCTACGATCCGGTGATCGCCAACATTGAGGGCCAGGTCTACTCGACCGACCAGGCCGCCTTCCTCGCCGGCTATCTTGCCGCCGGCATGAGCAAGACCGGCACGCTCGGCGTCTTCGGCGGCATCAACATCCCGCCGGTGACGATCTTCATGGATGGCTTCTCCTGGGGCGCCGACTACTACAACAAGCAGAAGGGCACCTCGGTGAAGGTGCTCGGCTGGGATCCGGTCAAGCGCGAGGGCCTGTTCACCAACAACTTCGATTCGCTCGACGACGGCCGCGCCTTCGCCCAGAACCTGTTCGACGAGGGCGCCGACATCGTCCTTCCCGTCGCCGGTCCGGTCGGCCTCGGCTCGGCCGCGCTCGCCGACGAGCTCGGCACCGAGAAGCTGAAGATCGTCGGCGTCGACGCCGACCTTTATCTGACCGACCCCGAGAAGAAGCAGGTCTACCTGACTTCGATCATGAAGCGCATGGATGCGACCGTCTTGCAGGTCATCGAGGGCGCCATGAAGGGCGAGTTCAAGGGCGGTGTCGTCGTCGGCACGCTGGCCAATGGCGGTGTCGACCTGGCGCCGTTCCACGACATGGACGCTTCCGTGCCGGCCGAGCTGAAGGGCGAACTCGAGGCGATCCGCAAGGGCATCGTCGACGGCACGATCAAGGTCGGCGGCTGACCGATCGCACCGGCCTGACGCCGCCGCGCGAGGACGCGGCGGCGGAACCGTCCGCATGAGAGGGGGGAGCGCGTCTTGGACGTCGAGCTTCGCGGCATCACCAAGCGTTTCGGCGAGGTCGTCGCCAATTCCGGCGTCGACCTGACCATCAGGGCGGGCGAGGTGCTCGGCCTGCTCGGCGAGAACGGCGCCGGCAAGTCGACGCTGATGAACGTTCTGTGCGGCCTCTACCGGCCGAACGAGGGCGAGATCCTGATCGACGGCAAGCCGGTCTCCTTCCGCGGCCCCGGCGACGCCATCCGCGCCGGCATCGGCATGGTCCACCAGCACTTCATGCTGGTCCCCGTCTTCACCGTCGCCGAGAACGTCGTGCTCGGCGTCGAGCCGACGAAGGCCCTCGACCTGCTCGACCTCGCCACGGCGCGCGCCGAGGTGCGCAGGATCAACGACGCCTACGGGCTCGAGGTCGATCCCGACGCGCTCGTCGAGGACCTTCCCGTCGGCATCCAGCAGCGCGTCGAGATCATCAAGGTCCTGTTCCGCTCGGCCAAAATCATCATCTTCGACGAGCCGACCGCCGTGCTCACCCCGCAGGAGGTCGGAGACTTCTTCAAGATCGTCCAGTCGCTGCGCGACGCCGGCAAGGCGATCGTCTTCATCACCCACAAGCTGCACGAGATCCTCGAGGTCGCCGACCGCATCTCCGTCCTGCGCGGCGGCCGCATCGTCGGCGAGGGCCTGCCCGGCAAGACCACCGACGTCGAGCTCGCCGAGATGATGGTCGGCCGCCCGGTCTCGTTTGCCGTCGAGAAGAAGCCCTATGCGCCCGGCGAGGTGCTGCTCGAGGTCGAGGACCTGACCGTGCTCACCGAGAGCGACGCCGTAGCCGTCGACGCCGTCGACCTAAAGGTGCGCAGCGGCGAGATCGTCGGCATCGCCGGCGTCCAGGGCAACGGCCAGTCCGAGCTGGTCGAGGCGCTGACCGGCGTGCGCCGCGTCGCCGGCGGCAGCGTTCGCTTCCTCGGGAAAGACATCACCCGCGCCAGCGCCCGCGAGCGTCACCGCCTGGGCATCGCCCACGTGCCCGAGGACCGCCAGCGCGACGGCCTGATCGCGCCCTTCACCATCGCCGAGAACATGGTCCTCGACACCTACTACGACGCCCGCTTCTCGCGCGGGCCGATGATGGACTGGACCGCCGTCAACAGGAGCGCCGCCGAGGCCGTCGTCGATTTCGACGTGCGCACGCCGTCGGTCTTCGAGGCGGCCGGCCATCTGTCCGGCGGAAACCAGCAGAAGCTCATCGTCGCCCGCGAGATGTCGCGCGACACCAAGCTCCTGATCGCCTCGCAGCCGACGCGCGGCCTCGACGTCGGCTCGGTCGAATATATCCACGAGCGCATCGCGGCGGCGCGCGACGAGGGCGACGGCGTGCTCATCGTCTCCTCCGAGCTCGACGAGATCATGTCGCTGTCGGACCGCATCCTGGTCATGTTCAAGGGGCGCATCGTCGCCGCCTTCGGCGCCGGCGGCCGTCCCGCGCAGAAGAGCGACATCGGACTGGCCATGGCGGGGGCATTGAAATGAGCGATACGGTAGACCGCGAGACGCTGACCCGGCGCCTGCTCGCCCGCGCCGCCCCGTCCAGGGCGCGCTATGAGGATCTCGTCGTCGTGCCGCTCTTCGCCGTCGTCGTCGCCCTGGTGCTCGGCGTCGTCGCCATGCTCGCCACCAATGTCGACCTCGCCACCATCGGCCGCTCCTACCTCGCGCTCGCCTACGGCTCGTTCGGCTCGCTCGGCGCCGTCTCCGAGACGCTGACGGCGGCGATCCCGCTCGTCTTCGCCGGCCTCGGCCTGGCGCTCGGCTTCCGCGCCGGCCTGTTCAACATCGGCGCCGAGGGCCAGGTCCTGATGGGGGGCATGGCCGCCGTCGTCGTCGGCTTCTCCTTCGCCGGCCTGCCCTTCGCCCTGCACCTGCCGCTCGCCCTGCTCGCCGGCATCCTCGCCGGCGCCGCCTATGCCGCCATCGCCGGCTGGATCCGCGCCGCCACCGGCGCCCACGAGGTCATCCTGACGATCATGCTCAACATGATCTCCTATCGCCTCGTCGACTACATGTTGAGGCTGCCGTGGATCCAGAAGCCCGGCCGCTCCGACCCGATCTCCGACTCCGTCCTGCCCAGCGCCGAACTGCCGCGGCTGTTCACCTTCATCGACCCGAACCTGCGCCTCCACGCCGGACTGATCCTGATGCTGGCCGCCGTCTTCGCCGTGCACGTCCTGCTCTTCCGCACCAAGCTCGGCTTCGAGTTCCGCGCCAGCGGCGAGAACCCCAACGCCGCGCGCGTCGCCGGCATGAAGTCGGGCATGCTGATCGTTGCGGTGATGGCGCTGGGCGGCGCGCTCGCCGGCCTCGCCGGCGCCAACCAGGTGCTCGGCGTGCTCGGCCGCGCTTCGCCCGGCTTCTCCGCCGGCATCGGCTTCGACGCCATCGCGGTGGCGCTGCTCGGCCGCTCGCATCCCGTCGGCGTGCTCATCGCCGGCATCCTGTTCGGCGCGCTCGAGGCCGGCGGCCGGCAGATGCAGGTCGACGCCGGCGTCAGCATCGACCTGATCGGCATCATCCAGGCGCTGATCATCGTCTTCATCGCCGCGCCGCTGCTGGTGCGGGCGATCTTCCCGTGGGGCTTCCGCGGTCGGACGAAGCGGGCAGGGGAGTGACAGCGATGGCAAACGCAACCGCAACCGTCACCGGCAACCGCAAACTCATCACCCGGGCGCGCAGCGAGAGCCGCATCGCCGGCACGCTGCTGCTGCTGCTCGCCGTGCTCACCACGCTGGTCTTCGCCGCGGTCGACGGCGGCGACGCCGTGTTCCGCCTGTCGCGCGCCACCGACGCCATCGTCCTGCCCGATCTCGCCGTGCCGGCCGGGCCGTTCAACTACGCCGTGGCGGCGATCCTCGCCTTCCTCGGCGCCCGCCTGTGGCTGCGCAGCGACGGCCGCTTCGTGTCGCTGTCGCTCGGCATCGGCCTGACGCTGGCGGTCGCCGCCTTCCTCGTCTGGGCCACCGCCGGCAAGGCCTTCTCGCTCACCGGCATGTTCCAGGCCTCGATCGTGCGCGCCGTGCCGATCGCGCTCGGCGCGCTCGCCGGCGTGCTGTCGGAGCGCGTCGCCGTGGTCAACATCGCGGTGGAGGGCATGCTGCTCGCCGGCGCCTTCACCGGCGCGCTCGCCGGCTCGCTGCTCGGCGGCTGGGGCGGCATCGCCGCCGCCATCCTCGTCGGCGGCCTGTTCGGCTTCCTGCTTGCGGCACTCGTCGTCACCTACCGCGTCGACCAGATCATCGCCGGCGTGGTCATCAACCTGTTCGTGCTCGGCGTCACCTCCTACGTCAGCAGCCAGGTCTTCCAGCAGTACCGCTTCTTGAACAACGCGCCGGTGTTCCGCTCCTTCGAAATCCCGCTGCTCGCCGACTTGCCCGTCATCGGGCCGGTGCTGTTCCAGCAGAACATCTTCGTCTACGGCGCCATGATCATGGTGGCGGTCGCCACCTACTATCTGTTCTACACGCGCTCCGGCCTGCGCGCCCGCGCTGTCGGCGAGCATCCCAAGGCCGCCGACACGCTCGGCATCGACGTCTACCGGATCCGCTATGTCAACGTCACCATCGCCGGCATGGTCGCCGGCTTCGGCGGCGCCTTCCTCACGCTGGGCCTCGTCGGCCGATTCGACGAGAACATGACCGGCGGCCGCGGCTTCATCGCGCTCGCCGCCATGATCTTCGGCCGCTGGCATCCGGTCGGCGCGCTGATGGCGGCGCTGATCTTCGGCTTCGCCGATTCGCTGCAGCAGAAGATGGCGCTGCTGCAGACCCCGATCCCGTCGGAATTCCTCGCCATGGCGCCCTACATCGCCACCATCGTCGTCGTCGCCGGCCTCATCGGCAAGGCCCGCGCGCCGGCCGCCGACGGCAAGGCCTACGTGAAGGAATAGCGTTCGCCGCGGCCCGTCCTCGCCTGGCACCCATCCGCTCCCCCACGAATGTGGGGGGTGAGCGGCCGGTTCGCCGAAGGCGAATTCGGCGTGCCGGTGGCACGCCGAAAGGCCGGCGA
>CALFXR010000182.1 GCA_937958475.1 uncultured Mesorhizobium sp.
GTGCCGACACGCGACCGGGCCGACCTTCTTTCGGTCGCCCTCGACTCGCTGATCGATCGCACGGACTATCCGGACTTCGAGATCGTGGTCGTCGACAACGGATCGGCAGAGCCCGCAGCCTTGGCGCTCCTTGCGCAGCTCGGCGAAAGGCGGCCGGGCAGTCGCGTCATCCGCGACGACGGCGGTTTCAACTTCTCACGCCTGGTCAATGCCGGCATCGCGGCGGCCCGCGGCGAGATGGTCTGCCTTCTCAACAACGACGTCGAGATCGTCGAGCGAGGCTGGCTGACGGAAATGGTCGGCGCCGCTGCGCCTGCGACCGTCGGGATCGTCGGCGCCCGGCTGCTCTTTCCCTCCGGTCGCATGCAGCATGCCGGCATCGTGATCGGATTGACCGGCGGCTGCACCCACTGGTTCTCCGGTTCCTCGGGCGAAACGGCCGGGCCGTGGGATCGCCTGCTCTTCCCGCAGAACGTTTCGGCCGTCACCGGCGCCTGCCTTCTGTTGAAACGGCAGTGTCTCGAAACGATCGGCGTTCTCAACGAGAACGACCTCGCGGTCGAATACAACGATGTCGATCTGTGCCTGCGAGCGCGGCGCGCCGGCTTCGAAGTCGTCTGGACGCCCCGCGCCACGCTGATCCACCACGAATCGGCTTCAAGGGCGGGCGCGGTTTCGCCCGAAGCGCGCGCGCGCGTCGACCGGGAGCGGGACTACATGCGCCGGCACTGGGACATGAACGGATACGAGGATCCCTACTACAATCCGAACCTCGCCCGCGACAGCCTGACCGCGCAACTCGCCTCGCCGCCGCGCGAGCGGAAGCCGCGCTCGACTCGCCTGTCCGCACCGTTCCGCGGGGACTGACCCTCAGCTTGCTTCTCGCAACTGCTCGGCGGCCTGAAGGTCGACGGAGACGAGCTGGCTCACTCCCTGCTCGGCCATGGTGACGCCGAACAGGCGGTTCATGCGCGCCATGGTGATGGGATTGTGCGTAATGATGACGAAACGCGTCTCGGTCGAAGACGCCATCTCGTCCATCAGATTGCAGAAGCGTTCGACATTGTGATCGTCGAGCGGTGCGTCGACCTCGTCCAGTACGCAGATCGGAGCCGGGTTGGTCAGGAACACGGCGAAGATGAGCGCCATCGCCGTCAGCGCTTGCTCGCCGCCGGAGAGCAGCGTCATGGTCTGCGGCTTCTTTCCCGGCGGGCGGGCGAGAATCTCCAGGCCCGCCTCGAGCGGGTCTTCCGACTCGATCAGTTGCAGTTCGGCCGTTCCGCCGCCGAACAGGTGCGAGAACAACCGCTGGAAGTGACCGTTGACGACGTCGAATGCGGCGAGCAGCCGTTCGCGCCCTTCACGGTTCAGGCTCTGGATGCCCTGGCGGAGCTTCTTGATCGCCTCAATGATGTCCTCGCGCTCCGAAACGATCGTCTCCAGCCGGTCCGAGAGTTCCTTCTGCTCGTCCTCGGCACGCAAGTTCACGGCGCCGAGGCGCTCGCGTTCGATCTTCAGCCGGTCCAGCTGGCGCTCAACGTCGGCGATGTCGGGCGTCGGCGCGTCGGCGTCGAGCCCGGTATGGCGGATCACCAGATGCGGCGGCGTGTTCAGCGCCTCCTGGATGCGCGCTTCGACCTCACGGCGCCGGTCGTCGGCGGCGGTCAGCCGTTCCTCGGCCCGCGCCCGTTCCTCGCGCGCGGAAGCCAGGGCCTGGATGGACGCCGTCGCCGCCTTGTCGGCGGCCTGCTGGCGGGTCTCTGCCTCCTGCAGGCGGTCGGCGGCGGCCTTGCGCAGCCTCTCGGCTTCAGAGAGCTGGCCGAGCAAGGTGCGGCGCCTGGCATCGAGCTCGTCGGGGGCATCGGCGAGGGCATCGCGCTCACCCGCCGCTTCGTCACGCCGCGTTGCGAGAGTGGCGATCTGGCGGTCAGCGTTTTCGGCGCGCGCCATCCAGCTCTGCCGCTCGCCGGCGATTGCCGCGAGCCGGCGCGCCCGGGCCTCGGCATCGCGACGCAAGCCCTCGTGATTGGCCCGTGATTCCGCGACTGCTGCGCGGTCGCGCGCGACGTCGGCCGCCATCCGGTCGAGGCGTGCCTGGAGATCGCCGAGATCGGGAGCCGCCGCCAGCGCCCGCTCCGCCTCGGCATAGGCCGCTTCGACCTCAGCCCGTCCGTCGTCGAGCCGCGACCGCGCCTCCGCGAGCGCGGCCCTACGGCTGGACAATTCACCTGCGGCGCGCTCGGCCTTCGCCAAGGCGTCGCGAGCGCTCTCGACCTGGTGCTGGGCGTTCCGCCAGGCTTGGCGGCATTCCTTCTCGGCCTCGACGCAGCCGCGGACTTTGGCCTCGGCGGAAGCCTGCTCTTCCTCGGCGGCGCGCAGTCTCCGGGTAGCGGCTACCGCCTCGGCGTCAAGCTCGGCAAGACGGTTCTTCTGCGCAAGGCGTTGCGCGGCGGCGGTGGGCGCGTCGGCGCTGGCGACCATGCCGTCCCAGCGCCACAGGGCCCCGTCGCGGCTGACGAGGCGCTGGCCGGGCTTGAGGAGCGGCTGCAACCTGCGACCCTCGTTCGCCTCCACGATGCCGATCTGCGCCAGGCGCCGGGAAAGCTGGCGCGGCGCCTCGACGACCGACGCGAGAGACGGGATTCCGTCAGGCAGGACCGGATCGTCGGCGTCAGCCTCGGCGCCGGCCCAGTGCGCCGGCGCGCCGGGATCGAGCGGCAGGTCCAGATCCTCGCCGATTGCGGCGCCGAGCGCCGTCTCGAAGCCCTTGCGGACACGAATCTGCTCGAGAACCGCCGGAAACAGACCACCGCCCGAGGCATTGATGATCCTGGCCAGCGTCCGCGCCTCGGTCTCGACACGGGCGAGCTCGGCCCTCGCCTCCTGCAGCGGCGCACGAAGCGCCGCTTCTGACGAGCGCGCCTCGGCAACGGCCTTCTCGGCGGCGACGGCGGCTCGTTCGGCAGACGCCAGCGCCTCGGTCGCCTCCTCCACCAAGCGACGCTTCTCGACGGGATCGGGCAGGCCGGCGATCCGTTGTGCGATCTCGGCTACTTCGCGCTCGACCTCGGCAATCTGGCGGAGAAGGCGATCATGCCGCTCGGCGCTGTCGCGCAGCGCGCGCTCGGCCTGCTGACGGGCGGCGGCGGCCTCGGCGCGTTCGGCGGTGAGCTTCGACAAAGCGCCTTCGCTGAGGGCGAGCTTCGCGGCGGCCTCCTCGAACGCGGCACGGGTCGCGACCTCGCGCTCCGCCGCGCCGGCATTGTCCGATAGCAGTGAGGCTTCCTCGGCCGCCAGTCGGGCCAGCACGTCCGCGTTGTCGCGGACCATCTGCTCTTCGCGGCGGATGTCGGCGTCGAGATGGCCGATGCGCTTCTCCAGTTCGGTCTGGCGGGCGCGGACGCGGGCCGCCTCCTCCTCGATCTGGGTGCGTGCGATGGAAAGGCGCTGCACCGCCGCGGCAGACGATGCCTCGGCATCGCGAAGCTCGGGCAGGCGGTGCGAACCGATCGCCTGCTCCTTTGCGGCGTTCATCTGCGCCTCGGCGCGCGCTCCGACGAGAGAGGTGGCGACCGCAAGCGCCGACTTGGCCTCCGCTTCCTGCGCCTTGGCCAGCGTCCAGCGCAGATGGAGCAGCGTCGCCTCCGCCCTGCGGATGTCGGCGGAAAGGTTCTTGAAGCGCGCGGCCTGGCGGGCCTGGCGCTTCAGGCTCTCGATCTGCGATTCCAGCTCCCCGACCACGTCGTCGAGACGTTCGAGGTTCTGCTCCGCCGCGCGCAGGCGCAGTTCGGCCTCGTGGCGGCGCGTATGCAGGCCGGAGATGCCGGCGGCCTCCTCGAGCAGGGCGCGGCGCGCCTGGGGCTTCGCCTGGATCAGCTCGCCGATGCGGCCCTGCCCCACCATCGAGGGCGAGCGCGCGCCGGTCGACTGGTCGGCGAAGAGGAGCTGCACGTCCTTGGCGCGGGCTTCCTTGCCGTTGATGCGATAGACCGACCCGGCCTCGCGCTCGATGCGGCGCGACACCTGCAGTTCGTCGGCATCGTTGAAGGCGGGCGGTGCGGTACGGTCGGAGTTCTCGAGGAAAAGCGTGACTTCGGCGGTGTTGCGCGCCGGTCGCGTGCCGGAGCCGGAGAAGATGACGTCGTCCATCCCTGACGCGCGCATGTTCTTGTACGAGCTTTCGCCCATGACCCAGCGCAGCGCCTCGACGAGGTTCGACTTGCCGCAGCCGTTGGGGCCGACGATTCCGGTCAGCCCGCGCTCGATGACGAACTCGGACGGCTCGACGAAGGATTTGAATCCGAGGAGGCGGAGCCGCGAAAACTTCATGCGCGGCGCCCCGTGGCGGCACCGTACAAATTAACACGCGTGGGAACGGCTGAAGCCCGGCGACGATCGACGCCAAGGATCAGTGGGTCAGGAAAGCAGCGGATCGATGATCGCCGACAGTTCCGCAATCGACATCGCTCCCGGATACCTGTTGCCCCCGATGAAGAATGTCGGGGTCGAATCCACGCCGAACTCCTTCGCGCCGCGGTCCCGAACCGACCTGACATCCTCCAGAAGCTTCTGGTCCGTCAAGCAGGCCTCGAAGGACTCCTGTGAAAAACCAGCCAGCCGGGCGATCTGGAGGAGCGCATCCTTGGCATTCTGCACGCCTGCCCAGTTCTGCTGCTGCTTGAACAACACCTCCACCATCGGGAAATAGTTGTCCTTCGAGCAGCGCGCCAGCATGAATCCGGCTTCAGCCCTCGGATCGAAGGGGAACTCGCGCAGGATGAGGCGAACCTTTCCGGTCTCGATGTATTTCGTCTTGAACTCAGGCAACGTCTTCTCGTGGAAGTGCGCGCAGTGCGAGCAGGTCATCGAAGCATATTCGACGACCGTCACCGGCGCATCGGCCTTGCCGAGCACCTGCTCCGGAAGCGCGCCGGGTTCGAGCAGCTTCGCCATGTCGACCGAGCCTGCCGGCTTCGGCGCCTCGACCTTGGGCGCGGCCGGCGCCGCGGGCTCGGCGGGCTTCGGCGCTTCCGCCTTGTCACCGGTATCGCTGCACGAGGCGAGAAGGAACGCAGCGGGCAACGCGGCGAGCGAGGCAAGGACGGAGCGACGGGGAACGGAACGGATCATCGAATCACCTGAAACACGGAACGATATTGCGGCCGAAACCGACAGAAAGGCGAGAGTGGGCGCGAATTAAGGCATGCCTTTCCTCATACCAATGCGCCTTGCCGTCAATCCCGATCACGTTCGCGAGAGGATGGGTTTCAGCGGGAACCCTGGCCCCTCGAGCCGAGGATCGACGCGCCAAGACGCTCGAGCGCCCGGCGCAGTTCGTCGTCCTCGATCCCGCTCACCGTCGTCGACAGCCGTGCCCTCTCCGGCGCCGACAACGCGCGGGGACGCGGCCTCGGCGCTTCCGCGGCACCGTGGACCGGCTTCTGCACGATGCGGATGCGCCCGACCGCGGGGAAGCCGAGGTAGGCGTTGACGCGGCCGATCACCTCCGACGTCTCGTGCTGGAGGTGCAGCGCCGCCGCGCCTTCGCAGGCGATGACCAGCGTGGCGGGCTCGAAAGGATCGTCGTCGCTGAGGCGCCTCGGCCACTGGATCTTCTCCGGCCGGGTGCGCCCGGCGAGCCGCGGACCGACGATCTCGTCCCACGACTGCACGAGCCCGATGGATACACCGGCGCGGCGGCGCATGACCGGATCGAGAATCTCTGTGGCGAGATCACTGATCGGTACGGGATTGCCGCCCCCGCGTTTCCCTGTCATGGCTTCCTGCTATCCGATGGACCCGACGAACCTACGATAAGAGACGATGGTAGCCGCAAAGCCCGGCAAAGGCACGCCCCGCGGCGAGGATTTGGCGAGGCGGCTGCTCGCCTGGTACGACGAGCATCATCGCGACCTGCCGTGGCGTATCGGCCCGCGCGACGCGGCCGACGGCGACCGGCCCGATCCCTACCGGGTGTGGCTCTCCGAAATCATGCTGCAGCAGACGACCGTCGAAGCTGTGAAGCCCTATTTCCGCGCTTTCCTCCACAGGTGGCCGGATGTCGCCGCGCTCGCCGTTGCGGACGAAGAAGACGTGATGAAGGCCTGGGCGGGCCTCGGCTACTATTCGCGCGCCCGTAACCTGAAGAAATGCGCCGACCTCGTCGCCTCCGTCCACGGCGGTCGCTTTCCGAGCGGCGAGGACGGTCTGCGGACGCTGCCGGGCGTCGGCGACTACACGGCGGCCGCGATCGCGGCGATCGCCTTCGGCCGTCCGGCCGCGGTCGTCGACGGCAACGTCGAGCGCGTGATGACCAGGCTCCGCGCCATCGAACTGCCGCTCCCGGAGGCGAAGAAGGCGGTTCGCGCGGCGCTGCGGCCGCTTGTCCCGCCAGACCGGCCCGGCGACTTCGCCCAGGCGATGATGGACCTCGGCGCGACGATCTGCACCCCGCGGCGGCCGTCCTGCATGCTCTGCCCGCTGCGCGCGGATTGCGCGGCGCTCGATGGGGGCGATCCGGAACGCTTCCCGCTTCGTTCGCCGAAGGCGGAGAGGCCGACACGGCGCGGCGCGGCCTTCGTCGCCACGCGTCCCGACGGCGCAATCCTGTTGCGCCGGCGACCGGACAAGGGATTGCTCGGCGGCATGAGCGAGGTGCCGACGTCCGGCTGGACGGCCCGCGCCGACGGAGACGACACGCCGCGCGCCGCGCCGCTCTCGGCAGACTGGATCGCAGCCGGCGGCATCACGCACGTCTTCACCCATTTCGAGCTTCGGCTCTCCGTCTACCGCGCCGCAGTGCCGGACTTCGCCCCTCCGCCGGGACACCGCTGGGCACGGCTTGACGATATCCACGACGAGGCGTTGCCGACTGTCATGAAAAAAGCGATCGAAGCTGCCATACCGGGCGCGACCCGCAAGGGGCGATCGCAAGGGTGAGCGAGACATGACCGAAATCCGCCACATCGTGTTCGACATCGGCAAAGTGCTGATCCACTACGATCCCGACCTGCCGTTCAGCCGGCTGATCCCCGACGTCGGCGAGCGGCGCTGGTTCTTCGACAATGTCTGCACCCACGACTGGAACATCGAACAGGATCGCGGGCGGACCTGGGACGAGGCGGAGAGCCTGCTCATCGCGCTCCATCCGAAGCACAGCGAGAACATCCGCAACTTCCGTCGCCACTGGCACGAGATGGTTCCGCATGCCTATGAGGACAGCGTCGCGCTGATGCTGGAACTCCTCGAGGCGGGTCACGACGTCACCATGCTGACCAACTTCGCAGCCGATACGTTCGTCGAGGCGCGGCGCAAGTTCCCCTTCCTCGACCGGCCGCGTGGCGTCACCGTTTCCGGCGAGGTCGGCATGATCAAGCCCGACCGCGGCATCTACGATCTTCACGCCGAGAGCTTCGGCCTCGACCCGGCCGCGACGATCTTCATCGACGACAGCCAGAAGAACGTCGAAGGAGCGAAGGCTGCGGGATGGCAGGCCGTGCTGTTCCAGAACGCCAAAGCGCTCGAGGAGGACCTCGAGCGCTTCGGGATCAGACCGTGACTGGATTAACGGCCGACCGGTAAAACCTTCAGGCACCTGCCCGCTGCATGCCGACGCGCGCGATGCGGCGCAGTTCGTCGATGGGGGTAAGGCCTCCATTGCGCTCGTAGTGCCAGAATGTCCAGCCGTTGCAGGCGTCGAGTCCCTGGACCAAAGCGCCGACTCGATGGATCGAACCGGTGAGGTCGGTGGCGGCGAGCGTGCCATCGGCGCGCACCGTCGCAGAATGGCGGCGCTTCGCGTCGAACAGGCGGGTTCCGGGTGCCATCAGCCCATTGTCGATCAGGCTGACGAAGGCGACGCGCGGCTCGGCGCGCTTGCCGGTCATCGTCTCGATCTCGACCGCGCCCAACGGCTTTACGGAGGCGATCCGCTCCTCCGCCGCGTCGATGTAGGCCTGTTCCCTCTCGACGCCGACGAAATGACGCCCGAGCCTGCGGGCCACGGCGCCTGTGGTGCCCGATCCGAAGAACGGATCGAGGACGACATCCCCGGGACGGGTCGAAGAAAGCATGACCCGCGCCAGCAGCGCCTCCGGCTTCTGCGTGGGATGCAGCTTGTTCCCGTCGTCGTCCTTCAGCCGCTCATGCCCGGTGCAGATCGGGAACAGCCAGTCGGAGCGCATCTGGAGGTCGTCGTTGGCCGCCTTCATGGCCTCGTAGTTGAAGGTATAGCCCTTCGCATCCTTGTCTCGCGAAGCCCATATCAGCGTCTCGTGCGCATTCTGGAACCTCCGGCCGCGGAAATTGGGCATCGGGTTGGTCTTGCGCCAGACGACGTCGTTGAGGATCCAGAAGCCGAGATCCTGCATCGCCGCCCCGACGCGGAAGATGTTGTGATAGGAGCCGATGACCCAGATCGTGCCGCTCGGCTTCAGCACGCGGCGCGCTGCGAGCAGCCAGGCGCGGGTGAAGGCGTCGTAGGCCGCGAAGCTCTCGAACTGGTCCCACGCGTCGTCGACCGCATCGACCCTGGACTGGTCGGGCCGGTGCAGGTCTCCGTCGAGCTGGAGATTGTAGGGCGGGTCGGCGAAGACGACGTCCACCGACTTTTCCGGAAGCCGTTCGAGCGCCGCGACGCAGTCGCCCTTGAGGATCGTATCCAGCCAATCGGCGTTTGCGGAAGGCGCAGACCGATCGGAGGCAGAACGCACGGCTGACATGAAGGTACCCGGGGCAACGCGTTACTATTTACTGCCCGTTATGGTTACCGGATCGGGTAAAGATTTAATGAAGCGGAGACCGCGGAATTTGCGATGGCGGCGATGTTCGTGTATCCGCCCCGCTGCCGCCAGCGCCGCACCTCCCCTCTCACGGATGCCAACGCCATGAACGTCTTCGATCTCGTCATATTCGACTGCGATGGGGTCCTCGTCGATTCCGAGATCATCGCGGCCCGCGTGGAAGCCGAGTTGCTCACGGCCGCCGGATACGAGATTGCAGCCGAGGACCTCGCCGAACGATATGCCGGCCTGACCTTCACGGATATCCTGCTGTCCATCGAGAAGCAGGCCGCGATCCCGTTCCAGGCCTCGCTGATCGACCAGGCCGAGCTTCTCGTCGACAAGCGCCTCGCAAACGAGGTGCGGGCGATCGACGGCGCCGCCGCAGCCGTTTCATCGGTCGCGGTGCCGCGCTGCATCTGTTCAAACTCCACCGAACACCGACTCGACGCCATGCTCGAACGCACGCGGCTGAAGCCGCTGTTCGAAGGCCGGGTCTTCTCGTCCAGGGCGATACCGTCCGGCAGACCGAAGCCGGCGCCCGACGTCTTCCTCCACGCTGCGAAGACGATGGGTGCCGATCCCCGCCGGACGCTGGTCGTCGAAGATTCGGTGCCAGGAGTACATGGTGCGCGCTCTGCCGGGATGCGGGTCCTCGGCTTCACCGGCGCGTCGAGCACCTATCCCGGTCACGCCGACGCGCTGACGGAAGCCGGCGCAGAGACCGTGATCCGCCGCTGGGCGGATTTCCCGGGCGTGATGGCCGCGCTGTCGGAATGGTCCGACGTCTGAAACGGCTACTGGGTGTAGGGACCCTCGTCGTAGCCGACGAAGACCTGGATCGTCCCCGGCTCCGGGAGCGGAATAACGACATTGGGATCGTTGAAGACGAACTGCGTGGCACCCGCACCGTCGGCGACCGCGACCTGGTACTTGTGCAACTGGCTGTAGAGGACGCTGTCCCCCTTCACCACGACGACGCGGATCGGCATGGTGATCGTTCCGGGCGCGCCGGCCGGCCCGGTGATCACCCTGCCGGCGGCGGCGGCGGTGATCGTCATGGTGCCGGCGGAGCGGGCACAGCTGCGCGTCACGTCGGAGATCGACGCCTGGTAGATCAGCTTCGCGGGATCGTCCTTGGCGCCCTTCGCATAGGTCCGGAAGAATGCAGTCCCTTCACGCAGCACGATCGGCGGGCAATAGGCGCGCAACTCGCTTTCCAGCACTTTTTCCGTCGGCGGAGGCGGCGCGTCGGCTCCGACATTGAGGACGCTGTCGCTCGATTGGCAACCGGCGGCGGCGAGGATAAAGCCGACGACGACGAAACCGGAGAATACGCGAACGGAGTTCTTAACGGACTTCATCTACTGCACTTCCCTGTCACGAGTGAGCGGTCTATAGCAACCGCGCGGCAAAAAAGCGACTGACGGACCAGGATTTTCGGGCGCGCGGAAGGTCTCACGGCGCGCCGCAACGGACGGACGGCGATGAGATATGTCAGTACGCGGGGCCATGCTCCGGAACTCGGTTTCTCCGACGCACTCCTCGCCGGGCTAGCCCGCGACGGCGGCCTCTATGTGCCGAAGGAGTGGCCAGTCCTTTCAGCCGACGAGATCCGCGGTCTTCGCGGACTGAGCTATCCCGACCTCGCCATCAGGCTGCTGTCGCCCTATCTCGGCGGCGAGATCGGACAGGCGGCGTTCGAGCGCATCGTGCGCGAGGCCTATGCGACGTTCCGGCACGCCGCGGTCTGCCCCCTCGTCCAGACGGGCACCAACACCTTCATCCTGGAACTTTTCCACGGGCCGACGCTCGCGTTCAAGGACGTCGCCATGCAACTCCTGGCGCGGCTCATGGACCACGTGCTTGCCGAGCGCGGCCAGCGCGCCACGATCGCCGGAGCCACCTCGGGCGATACCGGCGGCGCGGCGATCGACGCCTTCGCCGGTCGCGACCGCACCGACATCTTCATCCTGTTTCCCAACGGACGCGTGTCGCCGGTCCAGCAGCGGCAGATGACGACACCGGACGCGGCGAACGTGCACACGCTCGCCGTCGAGGGGGATTTCGACGCCTGCCAGGCGCTGGTCAAGGACATGTTCAACGACCATGCCTTCCGCGACCGGGTCTCGCTGTCGGGCGTCAACTCGATCAACTGGGCGCGGATCATGGCCCAGATCGTCTATTATTTCTCGTCCGCGCTATCGCTGGGGGCGCCCGACCGGCCGGTGTCGTTCGTCGTTCCGACGGGCAACTTCGGCGACATCTTCGCCGGCTATGCCGCGAAACGCATGGGCCTGCCCATCGAGCAGCTGACAATCGCGACAAACGACAACGACATTCTCGCGCGCACGCTGGCGACGGGCGTCTACGAAACGCGCGGCGTCGTCGCGACCACCTCACCATCGATGGACATCCAGGTATCCTCGAACTTCGAGCGCCTGCTGTTCGAGGCCTCCGGGCGCGACGCTTCGAGCGTCCGCCGCTACATGGAGGGGCTGAAGCAGTCCGGCGCGTTCACGCTGGAGACCGAAACGCTCACCAAAATTCGTCGCGATTTCTCGGCCGGGCGTTCGACCATGGACGAGACCGCGGCAACCATCCGCGAGACGCTGGACGGCACGGGCTACCTGCTCGATCCGCACACCGCGACCGCGGTCCGCGTCTCGTCTTCGATGCGCGCCTCGGCGACGCCGACCGTGATCCTCGCCACGGCCCACCCGGCCAAGTTCCCGGCCGCCGTGGAGGCAGCCTGCGGCGTATCGCCGGCGCTGCCCGCCTGGCTCGGCGATCTGATGACGCGAAACGAGCGGTACACGGTCCTTCCATCGGACCTGAAAATGATAGAAGATCACATCAACCGCCATGCGCGTGCAGTGCGTTAGGGAGTGACGTTTATATGGGTGTTGAGGTAAGCCGCCTGTCTAACGGCCTCACAGTCGCCACCGAAACTCTTCCTCATTTCGAATCCGTTGCGCTCGGGGTGTGGGTCAAGTCGGGCTCCCGCAACGAGCATGAGGACGAGCACGGTCTCGCCCATCTGCTTGAGCACATGGCCTTCAAGGGCACGGAACGGCGCAGCGCGTTGAAGATCGCCGCCGAGATCGAGAACGTCGGCGGCGAGATCAACGCCGCCACCAGCGTCGAGACGACCTCGTTCTACGCCCGCGTGCTCTCCGACAACGTGCCGCTGGCGATCGACATCCTCGCCGACATCCTGACGGAATCGCGCTTCGACCCGGACGAGCTCGAACGCGAGCAGCACGTGATCCTCCAGGAGATCGGCGCCGCCCACGACACGCCGGACGACATCGTCTTCGACCGGTTCACCGAGACCGCGTTCCGCCACCAGACGATCGGCCGGTCCATCCTCGGCACGCCGGAAACCGTCAAGTCCTTCACCTCGAAGCAGTTGCACGCCTTCATGGAACGCCAGTACGGCGCGGACCGCATGGTCGTCGTCGCCACCGGCGACGTGAAGCACGACGAGATCGTCCGGGAGGTGGAGAAACGACTCGGCGGCTTCCGCGCCAGGGCGGACAGCGTGATTCCGCAATACGCCAATTATGTCGGCGGCGACTTCCGCGAAGACCGCGACCTGATGGACGCCCAGATCGTGCTGGGCTTCGAAGGCCGCGCCTACCACGTGCGCGACTTCTATGCCTCGCAGGTGCTGTCCATGATCCTCGGCGGAGGGATGTCGTCGCGTCTCTTCCAGGAAGTCCGCGAGAAGCGGGGCCTCTGCTATTCGGTCTATGCCTTCCACTGGGGCTTTTCCGACACCGGCATCTTTGGCATCCATGCCGCGACGGGGCAGAGCGACATCGCCGAACTCGTGCCGGTCATCGTCAGCGAACTGCAGAAGACCGGCGAGCACATCACGCAGGAAGAGCTGGATCGAGCCCGCGCACAGTATCGCGCCGGTCTCGTCATGTCCGCCGAGAGCGCGGCCAGCCGCGCCTCGCAGATCGCCCGCCAGATCCTGCTTTTCGGCCGGCCCATCCCCAAGGAGGAGCTCGTCGAGCGACTTTCCGCGCTGACCGTGGACCGCCTGACCGACCTTTCGGGACGATTGTTCTCGACGCGCCCGACGATCGCGGCGGTCGGCCCCATCGGCTCGCTCGCCGCCTACGACGCGATCCGCGACGCACTTCCGGGGACCGGCCCAGCGGTGCGGAAGCTCGCGGTCTGATCTCCCCTTCCCGGCGATGTCCGCGTTTTCCTGGTTTCGCCGTGAACGCCCCGCGCTCCGGTCGAGGAGCGTGTCCTTGCGCCTTCCCACGCGAGGCGACTATCGGGAGTGGGCGGCGCTGCGCGACGACAGCCGGTCATTTCTCGAACCCTGGGAGCCGCGCTGGGCGCCGGACGAACTGAGCCGGGCAGCGTGGCGGCAAAGGTTGCGCCGGTATCGGGAGGATTTTTCGGCCGGATCGGCGATCGCATTCCTCATATTCGAGAACGCGACGGGAGCCATGGTCGGGGGAATCACGCTCGGCCACATCCGCCACGGCGTCGCCCAGTCGGGCCAGATCGGCTACTGGATGGGCGAGCGCCACGCGGGCAAGGGCTTCATGTCCGAGGCGATCGGCCTGGTCGCGTCCTACGGCTTCGATACGCTGCGGTTGCACAGGATCGAGGCAGCCTGTATTCCCGAAAACGCGCGCTCGATCCGCGTACTCGAAAAAGCCGGATTCCGGCGCGAAGGACTCCTCAGATCCTATCTCAGGATCAACGGAAGCTGGCAGGACCACTATCTCTACGCCTTGATCGCCGGCGATCATCGAGGCGGCACCATGCGGGGCTGATTGCTTGGCGCTCATGATCCGAACACGTTCGATGCTGGCGCTGCTGCTCGCGGGCCTTGCGCTATTCCTGCCCGCGGCCGCCGCCTGGGCCGTCGAACCGATCAAGATCTCCCGCGACGACGTCGCGCTCGACCTCTCCGGTGCGGTGGAAATCTATCGCGACCAGGGAGACAATTTCCAGGTTTCCACGGCGCCGGGACTCGACGGCATCGTCCGCCGCATCGAAGTCGAGGCGAATGACGAACGCTCGACCGGCGACTGGGCGGTGTTCGCCCTCGCCAACTCGAGCGACCAGCAGCTCGACCGCCTGATCGTCGCCCCGCATTTCCGCCTCGCCCGTTCGGGCCTGTTCTGGCCGGATCTCGGCTCGAATCGCATCGCGGCGATCACGCCGTCCGAGGGCTTTGCGCTCGACCGGCAGGCAAGTCCGGATTCCGACGTATTCCTGGTAACGCTGGATCCCGGCGCGGTCATCACGTTCGTTGCCGAACTGGCTTCGCCGCGACTGCCGCAGGTCTATCTCTGGGACCCTGAGCCCTACAAGGACACGATCAATTCCTACACGCTCTACCGCGGCATCGTGATCGGTATCGCCGGCCTTCTGGCGCTGTTCCTGACGATCCTGTTCGTCGTCAAGGGAACGTCGATGTTCCCGGCGACCGCCGCGTTCGCCTGGGCGGTGCTCGCCTACATCTGCATCGATTTCGGGTTCCTCAACAAGGTGATCGAGATCTCGCCGGGGAGCGAGCAGGTCTGGCGCGCCGGCACGGAGATCGCGCTGGCGGCAACGCTGGTCGTTTTCCTTTTCACCTATCTCAACCTGAACCGCTGGCACGGCCATTTCAGCTACGGCGCCATCGCCTGGATCTTCGGGCTCGTGATGATCGCCGGCGTCGCCATCGTCGATCCATCCGTCGCGGCCGGCATCGCCCGGCTGTCGTTCGCCGCGACGGCGGTAATCGGCATCGGCCTGATCGTCTATCTCGGCATCCAGGGCTACGACCGCGCGATCATGCTCGTGCCGAGTTGGCTGATGGTGATCGTCTGGCTGCTCGGCTCGTGGATGGCCGTGACCGGCACCATCGACAACGACATCGTCCAGCCGGCGCTGGGCGGCGGCCTCATCCTGATCATCCTGCTGATCGGCTTCACCGTCATGCAGCACGCCTTCGCCGGCGGCGCGCTCCATCACGGCCTGTTCAGCGACATGGAGCGCCAGGCGCTGGCGATCACCGGATCGGGAGACATCGTCTGGGACTGGGACGTGCTGCGGGATCGCGTCATAACGCGGCCCGACGTCAGCGTGCAGCTCGGCCTCGCGCCGAACGCCCTCACCGGCCCCGCACGGAACTGGCTGCCGATCCTGCACGGCGACGACCGCGACACGTTCCGCACCACGCTCGACGTCGTTCTCGAGCACCGCCGCGGACGGGTATCGCAGAATTTCCGACTGCGGGGTGCCGACGGGCACTATCACTGGTTCTCGCTGCGCGCGCGGCCTGTCGTCGGATCGGACGGCGAGGTGATCCGCTGCGTCGGCACGCTCATCGACGTCACCGAGCAGAAGAAAGCCGAGGAGCGGCTGCTCCACGATGCCGTGCACGACAATCTGACGGGCCTGCCCAGCCGCGAACTGTTCATGAACCGGCTCGAGGGCATGATCGCGGTCGCCCGCTCCGAGGAGAAGCTGCGTCCGACGGTCTTCGTCGTCGACATCGACCGCTTCAAGCAGGTGAATGACGGTCTCGGCATCTCGGCGGGCGACACGATCCTGCTTACCGTGGCGCGCCGCCTGCATCGCCTGCTGAAGCCGCGCGACGCGCTGTCGCGCTTCTCCGGCGACCAGTTCGCGATGATGATCCTCTCCGAGCAGGAACCGGCGCGCATCGCCGCGATCGCAGATGCCGTCAAGCAGGCGATCCGGGCGCCGATCACCTTCGCCAAGCGCGAGATCGTGCTGACCGCCTCGATCGGCCTGCGGACCTGGACGGATTCCCAGATGACCGCCGAGGACATGGTCAAGGACGCGGAGCTCGCCATGCACCAGGCGAAGCGCTTCGGCGGCGATCGCATCGAGCCGTTCCGTCCCGCCTTCCGCTCGATCGGCACCGACCGCCTGCAACTGGAATCGGACCTGCGCCGCGCCGTCGAGCGCAAGGAATTCACGCTCGCCTACCAGCCCATCGTACGGATGGAGGATCGCTCGATCGCTGGTTTCGAAGCGCTGATTCGATGGGAGCATCCGCGTCGGGGAACGATCCCGCCGTCGGAGTTCATCCCGATTGCCGAAAGCTGCGAACTCATCGTCCAGATCGGCCTCTTCGCCATGCAGAAGGCGGCCGACGACTTCTCCAACTGGCAGCGGCAGATCGGCAATGCCGCCCTGTCGGTTTCCGTGAATCTCTCCAGCCGCCAGCTGCTGCGCCGCGACCTGGTGAGCGACGTCAAGTCGGTGATAGCCCGCTCCAACATCAAGCCGCGCTGCTTCCGCCTGGAATTGACGGAGTCGCTGGTCATGGACAATCCGGAGCAATCGGCCCACGTGCTCGACAAGCTCAAGCATATCGGCATCGGCTTGTCCCTCGACGATTTCGGCACCGGATACTCGTCCCTCGCCTACCTGACGCGCTTCCCCTTCGACACGATCAAGATCGACAAGAGCTTCCTCGACGATTCCTCACCGAAGCGCGACGTGCTTCTGAGATCGATGGTGAACATGGCCCACGAGCTCGGCCTCTCGGTGGTCGCGGAGGGGATTTCGGACGAGAACGACGCGCTGCAGCTGCGGCAGATGGGCTGCGAGTACGTGCAGAGTTTCATGTTCGGCGCGCCGGTGGCCGCCGACACCGCGCTACGGCTGCTGAAGGAGCAGTATCCGCTTGCTCAGGCGTGACCCGCGCTGTTGCTGAGGTGGGCGAGGTCGATCCCGAGCGAGGCGAGGACGCGGTCATATTTCCGGTCGAGGTCGGCATCGAACAACAGGTCCGAGTCGGCGGCGCAGGTCAGCCAGCCGTTTTCGGCGATTTCCTGCTCCAACTGACCGGCGCCCCAGCCGGCATAGCCGAGAGCCATCAGGGCGCGGCGGGGACCTCGGCCGATCGATATCGCGCGAAGGATGTCGATGGTGGCGGTCAGGCACACCTCTTCCGAAATCGGCATCGACGACTCGACGGTGTAGTCGTCGGTGTGCAGCACGAATCCGCGGCTGCGATCGACCGGGCCCCCGTTCCGGATAGGGAAGTCGCGGGCGGTCGCCGGCAGGCGTATCGCTTCCTGCTCGTTGACGATGCCCAATTGCACCAACAGGTCGGGGAAGCGCATCGGTTGAGGCTGGTTGATGATCAGGCCCATCGCCCCCTCGGAACTGTGGGCGCAGACGTAGATGACCGATCGCGTGAAGCGATCGTCCTTCATGCCGGGCATGGCGATGAGGAACTGGTCGTCGAGAAAACCACCGGAAGACGGTTTCTTGTGCCGCAATAGATCCATGATTTCAATTTAACGACTTTCGCCAAGGCTTGAAAGGCGGCTTTCCCCCGGTGCGACAATGGCGATAACCCCGTTCACGCGAAAATGAACCCCCGCCGCCGGCAGGTCATTGCGGCAGCGCGGAAAGCCGACCAAATCTGGACCATGAGATTCCGCCTCGCGATACCGATGCTCCTGCTGGCGACGCTTGCGTCGCCGGCTCATTCGGCATCCAGCCAGTGGTTGGAGGCGCAGGGCGCACGGGTGCGCCTGGTGACGTCCGGGCTGCCCGACCGAGACGGGACCCTGACCGGCGTACTCGAAATCACGCTCGCGCCGGGCTGGAAGACCTACTGGCGAGATCCCGGCGAAGTCGGGGTACCGCCCAACCTCGATATCGACGCGAGCAGCAACATCGCGGGTGCGCGCCTGTCGTTCCCGGCGCCCCAGCGCATCGCCGACGGCTTTGCGACCTGGGCAGGCTACAAGAAGTCGGTCGCCCTGCCGGTGCGGCTCACGCTGAAGGAACCCGCCGATCCGTTTTCGGCGAACGTCTTCCTCGGCGTCTGCGAAGCCATCTGCATTCCCGTCCAGGGCGAACTCGTAGTCGATCCCGCACGCGATCCTGAGAATACAGAGGATGCCGCGATCGTCGCGGCCGCGCTCGCGCATCTGCCGGAGCCGGAACAGCCCGGCTTTGGCGTAAAGATCGTCGAAACCACACCTGAGCGGATCGTCGTCGATGCCAGTTTCCCAGGAGATCCGGCAGCCGCGGATTTCTTTATCGCCGGCGAAGACGGCTATGCGTTCGGTACGCCGGAACGGCTGGACGATACCGGCAAGTCGCTTTTCTCGGTCGCCCTGCTCGACCGGCCGGCTGCACGTCCGGCCGGAGCCGGACTCGCCTACACGCTCGTCACCGCGGCCGGTGCGGTCGAGGGCCTGCTCCCCTATCCCTGACGAATTGTTCAACGCCAGCCGATTGCAGCCGAGAGCCCGAACCGGTAAAGGCGCGGGGCAGATTTCAACGGGGCAGGACACGATGATTGCGGAAGGTGAGAAGCTCCCGGAGGCCACGCTGAAGCTGGTCACGGAGGACGGTTCCAAGGACGTCACCACGACCGAGTTCTTCGGCGGCAGGAAAGTGGTGCTGTTCGGCGTGCCCGGCGCCTTCACTCCGACCTGCAGCAACAACCACCTGCCTGGGTTCATCGAGAATCACGACGCCATCCTCGCCCGCGGCGTCGATGCGATCGCCGTCGTCTCTGTCAACGACCAGTGGGTGATGAAGGCGTGGGCCCGCTTCAGCGGCGCCGAGGGCAAGGTCGCGTTCCTTGCCGACGGCAACGGAACGTTCGTTCGCGCCGCCGGCCTCGATGCCAACATGGAGGCGGCCGGTTTCGGCACGCGCTCGAGGCGCTTTTCGATGATCATCGACGACGGTGTCGTGAAGAAGGTGAATATCGAGCAGGCGCGCGGTCAGGTAATCGACTCGGGCGCCGCCCGCATCCTCGAACAGTTGTAGGCGCCGCCGCGCGCGAGCGTTCCAGCGCGGGATCGCCTCTAGGCCTTTGGCCCGGAACGCGTCTTGAACGGCGCCATGCCGAGGCGGGCAAGTTCGTCGGCACGCTCGTTGTCGTCATGGCCGGCGTGGCCCTTGACCCAGTGCCAGCGGACCTTGTGGCGGCGCCGCGCCTCGTCGAGCGCCTGCCACAGCTCCATGTTCTTGACCGGCTGCTTCGACGCGGTCTTCCAGCCGTTGCGTTTCCAGCCCTCGATCCAGCCGCCGATGCCGTCCTTGACGTAGTTGCTGTCGGTGTGGAGGTCGACGACGCACGGTTCGGTCAGCGCGTTCAGGGCCTTGATCGCCGCCATCAGTTCCATGCGGTTGTTGGTGGTCAACGCTTCGCCGCCGGACAGTTCCTTGACCTTGCCGTTGTAGCGCATGATGGCGCCCCAGCCGCCGGGGCCGGGATTGCCGGAGCAGGCGCCGTCGGTGAAAACCTCGACCTGCTTCTTCGGAGTGATGGCTGCCTCAGACATCGATGCCATACTCGCGCGCGGACATCACCCGACGCTGGAAGCGCAGGCGACGGATATACTCATGCGGGTCGCGCTTCTGCACCAGCGCCCCGTCGGGAATGGTCAGCCAGTCGTAGAGCCTTGTCAGCATGAAACGCAGCGCCGAGCCGCGGGCGAGCAGCGGCAGTGCCGCCTTCTCTGCCGGTTCGAGCGGCCGGACCGACTGGTAGCCGGCGAGAAGAGCCGTCCCTTTGGTCAGGTTGAAGGCGTGGTCCTTCTCGAAGCACCAGGCGTTGAGGCAGGTGGCGAGGTCGTAGGCGTAGAGATCGTTGCAGGCGAAGTAGAAGTCGATCAACCCGGACAGTTCCTCGCCGATGAAGAAGACGTTGTCGGGGAAGAGGTCGGCGTGGATGACGCCTGACGGCAGGTCGCTCGGCCAGTTGCGGTCGATCTCGACGAAATCCGCGTCCACCTCCTTCGCCAGGCCGGGTTCGACCTCGTCGGCGCGATCGCGCGAAGCTTCCCACAGCTTGCGCCAGCCGGGAACCGAAAGCGCATTGGGCCGCGCCAGCGGAAAGTCGCGACCGGCGATGTGCAGGCTCGCCAGCGCGCGGCCGACCTCGCGGCAGTGATTGGCGTTGGGCCGCCGCATCCACACGCCTTCGAGAAAGGTGATGATGGCGGCGGGACGGCCGGCCAGCCTGCCGATCAGCTGGCCGTCACGGCGCACGACCGGCAGCGGACAGTTGATGTCGCGCTCGGCGAGATGCTGCATGAGACCGAGGAAGAACGGCAGGTCGGCGGCCTCGACGCGCTTCTCGTAGAGCGTCAGGATGTAGGTGCCGCGGCTCGTGTGCAGCAGGAAGTTGGAATTCTCCGAGCCCTCGGCGATGCCCTTGTAGGAGAGCAGGTCGCCGATATCGTATTCGCGGAGGAATGCCTCGAGATCGCCTTCGCTGACGTCGGTGTAGACGGCCATGATTCAGTGCACACCATTCACGAATGCCATGTCCGCCGGGGTCAGTTCGACGTCGCGCAAGGCTCGCATGACAGGAAAATTCTCCGTTTCGGTGGCAGTGACCGCGAGTTCGACCTCGACGTCGAATCGTTCGCGGAAGGCATCGATGATCTCGTCGACGATGATCTCCGGCGCCGAGGCGCCGGCCGATAGTCCGAGAATCCCGATGCCTTCGATCTCGTCCCACGGAATGTCGGACGCGCGCTGCACGAGAAGCGACGCCTTGGCGCCGGCACGTTCGGCGACCTCGACCAGACGGCGCGAATTCGACGAGTTGGGCGCGCCGACCACGAGGAACAGATCGGCGCCGGACGCGGTCTCCTTGACCGCCTCCTGGCGGTTGGTCGTGGCGTAGCAGATCGATTCGGCGGCCGGCGCCTGGATATCCGGGAAGCGCTCCCGGAGCACGCGGATGACGCCGGCGGTATCCTCCACCGACAGCGTCGTCTGCGTGACGAAGCCGAGCGCCGTCCCGTCCGCAGGGCGGAAGGTCCGAGCGGCTGCCTCGCTCTCGATCAGCGTCACGGCGCCCTCGGGCAACTGGCCCATGGTGCCGATGACTTCCGGATGCCCCGCATGGCCGATGAGCAGGACATGGCGGCCGAGGCGCTGGTGGCGCATGGCCTGCTTGTGGACCTTTGAGACGAGCGGGCAGGTGGCGTCGAGGTAGAAGAGGCGGCGCGCCTCGGCGTCCGCCGGAACGGATTTCGGGACGCCATGAGCCGAGAATACGACCGGGGCGTCGCGGTGGTCGGCGGGAATCTCGTCGAGTTCCTCGATGAACACCGCACCCAGCTTCTGCAGGCCTTCGACGACGTAGCGGTTATGCACGATCTCGTGGCGGACGTAGACCGGCGCGCCGTATTTCTTCAGGGCCAGCACGACGATCTGGATGGCGCGGTCGACGCCGGCGCAGAAGCCGCGCGGCTGGCAGAGCCGGATCGTCAGGGGCGGTTTGGCGGAAGTTGCAGGCATGGCGTCCCGGAAACAGAAGGCCCGCAGATGCGGCCTCGCCCCGCCTCTGTCAAGGGCGCGGGCGGATGCGGCCGCGGATGAAGACGACAAGGATGACCACGAGCGCGGCGGCGAGCCCGTACCAGGTGACGGCGTACTGGAGGTGGTTGTTGGGCAGGTCGACCATCGTCACGCCGCCGACCGGCAGTCCGCCTTGGTTGGGCGAGGCGTCTGCATCGACGAAGAACGGAACGAGACGGGCCTGGTCGATGCCGGCCCGCGCCGCCATGGCGGCGATGTCCTTCCAGTAGAAGACGTTCTTCGCCAGATCGTTGTCTGGGACGATCCAGGACGGTTTCTCTGCGAGCGGATTGCGGGCGAGTCCGGCGATCGCGACTTCGCCCTCCACTTGCCCCTCGCCGCGTGTCGCGGGATCCTTGCGATCGTAGGGCACGAAGCCGCGATTGACGAGGATAAGCCGGCCGTCGAGCAGTTCGAGCGGTGTGTAGACGTAGTAGCCGGAGGCGCCGTTCCAGGTGGCGAGGAAATGGCTCTCGCGGTCGTGCAGGAATGTACCGCGCGCCTCCACGGGCCGATAGTCGACATCACCGGTGTCGTTGTAGAGGCGTTCGACCGCGTCGAGCGGACGGGGCGTGGAGACGATACGCTGGTCGATCGTGGCGATCAGCGCCTCCTTCCAGGCGAGCCGGTTCACCTGCCAGGTGCCGAGGACGAGCAGCACGGCCAACGCGGCCAGCCCGACGACCAGAACCAGCCAGGGAAATCCGCGCGCCGGCCTGCCGCCGCTGTTGTCCGCCGACGTCATTCCGGGCGGTCGATGCGGCCCTCGGCCGCCTTGTTGCGGTATTGGAGCGTGATCAGAACGCCCTTGATCAGGCGCAACGCCACGAGGGAGGAAACCACGGTGAGCGGAATCCACAACAGCATCTGGAGCCAGAGCGGCGGCCCGTAGGAGACCTCCAGCCACAGCGCCAGGCCGACCACCAGAAAACCGATGAGGAGGATGACGAACACGGCAGGCCCGTCGCCGGCGTCGGCGAAGGAATAGTCGAGGCCGCAATTGCTGCAACGCGGGCCGACGGTAAGGAAGCCCGAGAACAGCCGCCCCTCGCCGCAACGCGGGCAATGCCCCTTGAGGCCCGCGGCAACGGGTTCCACCGGCGGCCAGTGGGCGTGGTCTTCGTTCATGGGACGATCTCGATCGGGGTTCCGTTTGCCACCATGGCCCATATCTCGGCCATGTCATCGTCGGTAACGGCGATGCAGCCGTTCGTCCAGTCAAACCTCTGCAGCAGCCAGCTCCACCAGCCATATCCGCCAGGCTGGCCGTGGATCATGATCATTCCTCCCGGATCGACGCCGGCGGCCGCCGCCGCTGCGCGGTCGGCGGCGCCAGGGTAGGAGATGTGGATCGAGCGATAGTATCCGCTTTCCGGGTTTCGCCAGTCGAGGACGTACCGTCCTTCCGGCGTGCGTTCGTCCCCCTCGCGAAGCTTGTGGCCAATCGGGTCGCCACGATCGCGTAGCGCCGTACCACCGTCGCTCCCGAACGCAGTTCTAGGATGCGCTCCGACTTGACGACACGCACGAGGTCGACACGCGGCCGGTCGATCGCATGGGCGGACACGCAGAGCAGCGCAAGCAGGCCGATGGCGGCAAAGGTGCGAGGTGCCATCGGCGACATATCGGCGACAATTCGGCCGAAAATGCGAAAGGCGGCGGTGTCGCCACCGCCGCCCCTGCTGGAAAGTAGGCCCGAACTCAGTGCCCGTGGGCGATGGTCGCACCGGCCGACGCCCAGACATAGACGGCGGCGAACAGGAACAGCCAGACCACGTCGACGAAGTGCCAGTACCAGG
>CALFXR010000183.1 GCA_937958475.1 uncultured Mesorhizobium sp.
TACCGTTCATGCCCGACATACCGTTCATGCCCGACATACCGTTCATGCCCGACATGCCGCCCATGCCGGACATTCCGTTCATCCCCGACATGCCGTCCATGCCCGACATGCTGTCAGCGGATGCCGCCGTGACGAGCGCGCCGCTGCAAAGCAATGCAGCAAGGGCGTTTCTCACCATCTTTGCCATCTGTAAGTCTCCTCTACTTGTGGCGAGCCGCGAATTGGCTTGCTGCTGCGCCGGTTTTCCGGGTCTCCCCGGTCTGTCGCGCATGCGGTCCGGATGACCGCAGCGTCATTTTCGATGCCAGTTGCGGATGTCGTACGGCCCGGTCATGCCCGGCCGGATGAAGGGCTGGTGCCAGCCTTCCTGGTCCTCGAGAAAACGCAGGCTCGCCGGATATGGCGGATCGACGCCGTGCAGGGCGCGGGCGTACCAGCCGTCGGGTTTCGGGAAGTCCGTGACGACGGGAGCTCCTGCCGGCCGCTCCGAGGGAAGGACCCCGGCGACGAACGGATCCGCATGGGCGCCGCACAGCGCCGAGACGCAAAGCAGCCCCGATAGAGGCATTGCCGCATAAAGCCTGCTCGATCCCATCGCTGTCGCCCGCTCGTTGACGATTCACCCAGTTGGGCCATGGGATTCGTATAGCGTGCCGGAACCGGCGCTTGGAGCGTTTTTTCTTTATTTATCAGCTAGTTAGAAGTAAGACGCTCATGACATTCTGTCATGCCGGTCCCAGCCCGGTTGCAGAAGCCGGGTCTTCCGGGCTGCAGCTCCTGCCAAAATGGCAGTCCGCGCCCCTCCGCGCTGTCATGTGGTGAATTGACGCTGTGAAAGGGCGGATGTCCTCACTGCGCGCCAGCATGGTCGCGGCATGCTCGGCGGCCAGCGTCACGACCAATCAGACGAGATGTCGCTGACAGGACCGTTGGCGACCGCCCGATGGCGGGTCGACTACAACACCGCCAAGTCGCACTCCCGGATCGCCTGGCAGACACCGGACGAGTCCGCCAGCACCTTCACCCCGCGACGATCACTCGCGCTGCGCTACGCCAACGCCCCCGCGCCAGCGACCGCCGCTTCACCCGCCCGGCAGGGCAAAACCAACGCCGGAACCGAATGTAAGACCAGAGAGAACAAGGGGGCAACTTCGCGCGAGCTTCGCGGATGTCGCCGCCGACCTTCCGCGCTTCGTCGATCATGTCCGCAGCGAGCGTCGTCTACACTTGGCGCTTGGATGGCTGAGCCCGCAGCAGTCCGAGGATCAACACGCCCGGCACCCTGTCAAAACCTCCGCCTGATCGTGTCGCCTCAAGGGGGCGCACTCCAATCCGGGGTCAACTTTGCGCGCCGATTGACAGTCCATGACCACGATGTCGCCGGGGCGAAGCTCGGGTGCGAGAACCTGCTCGGCATAGGCGAGAAATGCCGGACCGTTCATCGGGCCGTCGAGCAGCATCGGCGCCGCCATGCCGGACAGCCGCCGGGACGCTACGCGAAGGGCGCCGCCGGCCCGGCCCCGGCCCCGGCCGGCTAGAAGCCGGGCCGATCGGGCGCATCGCCGAGAAAGCAGCGGCCGCCGGACCCGAAAACCGCGTCCAACCGGCGATGTTCCGTCATGGCGTGCAGCGCGAGGGGATCAAATGGCGCGCCGAAGAGATGAAACTGGGAACTGCTATGTCATTGTAGGGGCTGTATGATTTTCCGGACGGGCCTGGCGGGTCGGCCGCTCTTCGTCAATGCTTGGACTTGGCTGCATGGAATGTGCGCAGAGAGGGCCGCCAAGTCAGATCGCAGCCACGATCACGTGTGCCTGAATTTTGGCGGCAACCTCACCGCTGCCGTGACCACTTGCGATCACGGATGCGACGTAGTCGGTTGCCGCTTCCAGCTTTCCAGGGTCTCTGGCCTCGATTTCGTTCCGAAGAAGAGTCCCCTGGCAGTAGGCAACGGCCGGAATACGTGGCGAAGATGCACGGCTTTGTTCCGCTCTGGTCTCGATCGCCACAGCGGAGAAGCCTGCCTCTTCCAGCTCGCCACGGATCAGCGCGGTATCGTGGTAGCCATGCGGGGTGCGGGCCATGAAGCGCGGCGGATCGCTCGGAAATATCGTCGCGAGAGCATTCGTCACGTCGTCCGCAAACACGTTCTCTTCAATGCGATCCCATACATTGAACAGGAGGTGTCCTCCGGACTTGAGGACCCGCTTTGCCTCGCGATAGGCCGACACGCGGTCGGGAAAGAACATCGCGCCAAACTGACAGCAAACGAGATCGAAGGCCGCATCTTCAAACGGCAATGCCAAAGCATCCGCCTGGCGCCACATGATGCGACTATCGGCGCTTTGTCGCAAAGCGGCATAGTCGAGCATCGGCTGGTTGAGGTCGGTTACGACATAGGTTGCGTCGAGGGAAAGTCTTGGCGCCAGCGCGCGGGTGACAACCCCGGTGCCCGCGGCGGTTTCCAGAACAGCGCCGGGCGACAAGGACGCTGCTCGCCGAGCGAGATCTGCGGCGAACGGCTGGAAAATCAACGGCACCATATAGCGGTCGTAGTTTTCCGGAACCGAGCCCGCGAACACCTTATCGGTTTCCTGCATGCCGCCTCCCGCGGTCCATGCGCGGGCTCGCGAGATTGACCTAGCATGCGGTTGCTTCTTCTACCAGAGCCGGCACGAGGCAGACAGTTCGAATCTCGTCCGGTGGATTGGCGCGCCCGAAGAGATTCGAACTCCTGACCCCCAGATTCGTAGTCTGGTGCTCTATCCAGCTGAGCTACGGGCGCGCGCCGGGCCGTCGAGGACGACCCTCGTGCCGGCCCTCGTGAGGCCGGTCTCCGATCTGCGGTGCTAACTAGCGACTGGAGGAGACAATTGCAAGCCGGTCGGCGCGCAAAATGCGATCGTGCCGGCGGGACCGGCCGGACGCGCCGGAGACGCAGCCCGTCACCCGCCGCGGCGGCCCCTCGGCCCCGCCTCAGGCCGGCCGGCGCAGGATCGAGCGCGCCACGTCGAGGCGTACCGGCTGGTCGGGGATGGTCATGGCGAAGACGGTGCGGCCGCCGACGCTCTCGACGAGTTCGAGCGTTCCGCCATGGGCGCGCACGAGCTCGCTGGCGATGGCCAGGCCGAGGCCGGTGCCGCCGCTGCGCGCCGAGCCGCGAAACGCCGCGAACAGGTTCTCGCGCGCCCTCTGCGGCAGGCCGGGCCCGGTGTCGGCGACGAGGATCCGGCTGATGCTGCCGGTCCTCTCGGCCGAGATCGTCAGGCGGCGGACCACGGCGTTCTCGCGGTCGCCGGCCATCGCCTCGACGGCGTTGCGCGAGAGATTGGACAGCACCCGGTAGAGATGCTCGGAATCGGCGTCGACCTCGAAGGCGAGGTCGACGTCGTTGACGAAGTCGACGCCGGCGCCGTCGATGCCGGGCAGGCCGTAGACCTCGTCGACGAGCTGCCGCAGCCTGACGCGCCGGCGCTGCGGCGGCGGTTCCTGGGTCCGCCCGTAGGCGAGCACGCCCTCCGAATAGGAGACGGCCCGGTCGATGGCGCGGACCAGCTTGGGCGCGACGGCCTGGACGGCCGGGTCCTTGACCGTCGCCAGGCGGTCCGAGAGCAGCTGCGCCGAGGCGAGGATGTTGCGCATGTCGTGGTTGATCTTGGAGACGGCGAGCCCGAGGTCGGCGAGGTGCTTCTGCTCCGACAGCGTCGCCTGCAGCTGCGTCTGCAGGCTGGCGAGTTCGTTCTCCGCCACGCCGAGTTCGTCGCGGCGCCCCGTCGGCCGGATGATGCGGCTCGGATCGTCGGGGGCGCGGGCGAAACGCAGCAGCGAGCGGCGCAGCCCGCGGATCGGCCCGATCATCAGGCGGTTGATCGCCGATACCGCCATCGCGGCCGTCGCCAGGAGGATCAGGAGGGACATCAGCGCGATGTTGCGCGCGTAGACCAGCATCGCGGAGCGCAGGCTGGAATCCTCCATCACCAGCTCGAACTGCTTGTCGCTGTCGCCGACCTGGCCGTAGACGCGCAGCAGGCGGTTGCCGCCCCAAAGCAGCGTGTGGGCGGCGCCCGCGAGCGCATCCGTCCAGCCGACCTGGTCGAGCGCGATGTGCTCGTCGACCTCCGGCGGCACCTCCGTGACCACCAGCAGCCGGGAGACGCCCGCGTCGCGCACCGCGATGGCCTGCACGCCGATGGCGTCGAGCACGTCGTCCTGCACGGCGCGCGACAGCGTTCCGGGACCGCCCTGGATCAGCACCGTGCCGACTGCCGCGACCGTGCCCAGCTTCTCCTCCAGCCAGCGCAGGCGGTAGGCGGCGACCGAGGGGATGAAGATGAGGATCTCGGCGAAGACGACGAAGAGGACGGTGAGGAGAAGCAGCTTGGTCGACAGGCGCCGCAGGAACGGCACGCGGCGATAGCTCTCCAGCCGCTCCGCGCTCGTCTGCGACTCCTGTTCCAATCGACATCCTCCGTATCGTCCGGCCGCCGGACGGTTCCGCCGTCGCGGACAACGCGGCGCAGGCCGACATTATTCCGCGCCGCCGACGCCGCGTGCCGGTCCAGGATAGGCCAGTACCGGGACTTTGCCAATTTCACTCGCGCTGAACAATGTCAGCCGGTGCCGCCGCCCGCCGCGCCGCGCATGCGGCAGGGCGTCAGGCGGCCCGGCGCGCCCGCATTCTCCGGGTGACGATGGCGAGCAGGGCGACGAGCGCGAGCCCGACGAGGGCGAGCCCCATGTCGACGCCGAAGAGGTCGGCGATGCCCGGGTCGCGCCCCTGCGCCGCCGCGGCGGCCAGCACGCGATCGATCCCCTGGCCGAGCACCGCATAGGCGAGCGTGGCCGGCGACCTGCCGATGATCGTCGCGGCAAGGAAGGTGCCGGTCCGGACGCGGAACAGCGCCGCGGCGACGCTGACGACGAAGGAGGGGATCACCGGCGCCAGCCTGAGCGCCACGAGGTAGCCGAAGGCGTCGTCCTCGAAGCCGCGCGCCAGGCGCTCGCCGGCGCCGCTGAACCTGCGCCTGATCCCGTCGCCGGCAGCGCTGCGCGCGGCAAGGAACAGGATGCCGGCCCCCGCCGTGCCGCTGACCAGGGCCGCGGCCGCTCCAACCGGCCAGCCGAAGAGGAAACCGCCCGCGGCGGTGAGAAGGCCGGTCGCGGGAAAGGAAAGGGCGGCGGCCGTGGCGTAGACGGCCACGTAGCCGGCGAGCGCAAGGCCGTAGTCGGAGACGATGAAGGCCTGGACCTCGGCGCGGACGGCGGCAAATCCGGAGAGCGTGAGATGGTCCGTGTATCCGAGGAGAAGGGCCGCCGATGCCAGCGTCGCGAGCGCGAGCAGCGGCGCGAAACGACCGAGCCTCGCGGCGCGACCCGGCTTTTTCGGTTGCGGTTCCATGCCGGCACAGATGGCCGAGGCGGCGCGATCACGCAAGGACGCCATGCGCCGGAACAGCGGCCGAAGGCGCGCCGCACGGAATTCGGCCGGGGAATTGACTCCGCAGGGCCGTGTTTCTATAAGCCCGCCACGCTCGGGCCTTCGGTCCGGCGCAGTTTCTATTGCGCCAAGACCGGGCCGGCGACGCTCCTGCTCACGTTGAGACAGATCCAAGAAGGGCCGCACGCCGCGGTATCAAACAAATGAAGCGCACCTATCAACCGTCCAAACTCGTCCGCAAGCGCCGGCACGGCTTCCGCGCGCGCATGGCCACCAAGGGTGGCCGCGGCGTCGTCGCCGCGCGCCGCAACCGCGGCCGCAAGCGGCTGTCCGCCTGAGCCGGGGACAATCGCCTTGCCGGCGACCGGCAAGTCCCCTCAGCGGCTGCGAAAGCGGGCAGAATTCCTGGCCGTCCGGCGGGGCGACAAGCGCCGCGGGCGGCTTTTCCTGCTGGAGGTCCTCGATCGCGGCGACGAAGGCGCGCCGCGCGTCGGCTTCACGGTCACGCGCAAGGTCGGCAATGCCGTCGAGCGCAACCGCATCCGCCGCAGGCTGAAGGAAGCCGTCCGCCTCGACGCCGCGGGTGACATGGCGGCAGGCAAGGACTATGTGATCGTCGGGCGCAGCGAGATCCTGTCGGTGCCCTTCGACGACTTGAAGGCCGAATTGTCACGACGCATCCGCGGGAAGCGGTGAGATCCAGGGTCCATCGATGGAAAACAACCGCAACTTCTTCATCACCATCGCGCTGTCGGTGCTGATCCTGACGCTCTGGCAGGTGTTCTACATGAACCCGCGGATCGAGACGCAACGCGAAGCCGCGCGCATCGAGGCCGAGCGCGTCGAGCAGGAGAAGAAGGCCGAACCCGCCTCCCCGGGCGTGGCGGGAACGGACCTGCCGCCCCAGGGGGCAGTTCCCGAAGGGACTCCCGGAAGCGTGCCGGGGACCGACGGCGCCGCCGCCGCCACGCGCGAAGCGGCGCTCGCCGCCACGGCGCGCGTGAAGATCGACACGCCGAACATCTCCGGTTCGATCAACCTGACCGGGGCACGCATCGACGACGTGCGGCTCAAGGACTATCACCTGACGATCGACAAGACCTCGCCGATCATCGAACTGCTCAATCCAGCGGCGCTGCCCAACGGGCAGTATGCCGAGGTCGGTTACGCCGGAACGGGCGACACCGGCGGCCTTCCCGGGCCGGACACGGTGTGGACGGTCGAGGGCGAACCGGTGCTGACGCCGGCGACGCCGGTGACGCTGACCTTCGTCAACGACAAGGGCCTGACTTTCCGGCGGACGATCGCGGTCGACGCCGAGTACATGTTCACCGTCTCCGACACGATCGAGAATGCCGGCGCCGCCGCCGTCGCGCTGTCGAACTATGGCCGCGTCACGCGCTTCGACAAGCCGAAGGTCGCGTCGACCTACGTGCTGCACGAGGGCCTGATCGGCGTCACCGGCGAGGAAGGCCTCCAGGAGATCAGCTATTCGACGATCGAGGACGACAAGCAGGTCGTCCCCGGCAAGTCGAGCGACGGCTGGCTCGGCATCACCGACAAGTACTGGGCCGCGGCGCTGGTGCCCTCGGGAAGCCAGCCGTTCCAGCCGCGCTTCGCCTACTTCTCCGACAACCGCCCGCGCTACCAGGCCGACTTCATCACCGACGCGATCAGCATTCCGGCCGGCCAGTCGGCGACGGTGGAGACGCTGGTCTTCGCCGGCGCCAAGGAAGTGGCGCATATCAATGCCTACGAGACGGACCGCGGCATCCGCCAGTTCGAGCTGCTCATCGACTGGGGCTGGTTCTACTTCATCACCAAGCCGATGTTCTGGCTGATCGACACGCTCTACAAGATGCTCGGCAATTTCGGCCTGTCGATCCTGGCCACGACCGTCATCGTCAAGGCGATCTTCTTCCCGCTGGCCAACAAGTCGTACAAGTCGATGGCCAACATGAAAAAGGTCCAGCCGGCCATGCTCGAGATCCGCGAGAAATACGCGGACGACAAGATGAAGCAGCAGCAGGCGATGATGGAGCTCTACAAGAAGGAGAAGATCAACCCGGTGGCCGGCTGCTGGCCGATCCTGCTGCAGATCCCGGTGTTCTTCTCGCTCTACAAGGTGCTCTACATCACCATCGAGATGCGCCATGCGCCGTTCTTCGGCTGGATCCAGGACCTGGCCGCGCCGGATCCGACCTCGCTGTTCAACCTGTTTGGCCTCCTGCCCTACGCCGTGCCGGACTTCCTCCACATCGGCGTCTGGCCGCTGATCATGGGCGTCACGATGTTCCTGCAGATGCGCATGAACCCGACGCCGCCGGATCCGACGCAGGCGATGATCTTCACCTGGATGCCGATCGTGTTCACCTTCATGCTGGCGAGCTTCCCGGCCGGCCTGGTGATCTACTGGGCATGGAACAACTCCCTGTCGATCCTGCAGCAGGGCATCATCATGAAGCGCCAGGGCGCCAAGATCGAGCTGTGGGACAATCTCGGCGGCCTGATCAAGAAGAAACCGAAACCGGCCGAGTAGCCGGATCCGGGCTCTTCCGCCGCCGGGCGCAACCGCGCGCGGCGGGACACCGAAGCTGAAGGCAACGAGGCGAACGATGAGCGGACCCAACCCCGACATCAAGCATCCGATGCCGATGCATCCGCGCGTGGGCTTCCTCAAGCCCCTGCTCGCGGGGCGGACGAACATCGAGGTCGGCGAGTTCACCTATTACGACGACCCCGCCGGCCCCGAGCATTTCGCCGAGCGCTGCGTGCTCTACCACTACGACTTCGTCGGCGACCGCCTGGTCATCGGCCGCTTCTGCGCGCTGGCGCAGGGCGTCGTCTTCGTCATGAACGGCGCCAATCATGCGATGTCGGGCTTCTCGACCTTCCCGTTCAACATCTTCGGCCATGGCTGGGAGCAGGGTTTCGACGTGACGACCTGGGAAGCCGAGAACCGCGGCGACACGACCGTCGGCCACGACGTCTGGATGGGGATGGGTGCGATGGTCATGCCGGGCGTCACCATCGGCCACGGCGCCATCGTCGCCGCGCGCTCGGTGGTCACCCACGACGTGCCGCCCTACGCCATCGTCGGCGGCAATCCGGCCAGGACGATGCGCATGCGCTTCGACGAGCGCACCGTGGAGCGCCTGCTCGCGGTCGCCTGGTGGGACTGGCCGCTGGACAAGGTCGGCCGCAACCTCGACGCCATCCGCGGCGGCGACATCGCCCGGCTGGAGGCGGCGTCTTGAGCGGCGCGGCGCCGGAAGGCCTCGACCCGAGCCTTTTCGTACGCCCCTGGGTCTTCATCCGCGGCGTGCCGGCGATGTCGTTCCTGCCGCCGGAGGGGCCGCCGGAGATCGCCTTCGCCGGGCGATCGAACGTCGGCAAGTCGTCGCTGATCAACGCGCTGGTAGGGCACAAGGGCCTGGCGCGCACCTCGAACACGCCGGGCCGCACGCAGGAGCTCAACTACTTCGTTCCCGACGGCTATTCCGGCGAAGGGGCCGACCTGCCGCCGCTCGCCCTGGTCGACATGCCGGGCTACGGCTATGCCCAGGCGCCGAAGGAGCAGGTCGACAAGTGGACCCGGCTCGTCTTCGACTATCTTCGCGGCCGCGCCACGCTGAAGCGCGTCTACGTGCTGATCGACGCCCGCCACGGCATCAAGAAGAACGACGAGGAGGTGCTGTCGCTGCTCGACAAGGCGGCCGTGTCCTACCAGATCGTGCTGACCAAGACCGACAAGATCAAGGCCGCCGGCGTGCCGAAGCTCGTCGCCGAGACGCTCGAGCGGATCCGCAAGCGCGCCGCCGCCTTCCCCGCCGTGCTCACGACGTCCTCGGAGAAGGCCGAAGGCCTCGACGAACTGCGCGCCGCGATCCTGCTGGTCGCGGCCGGCGGCTGATGCGGCATACCCCATAGACGACGAAGCCGGCCGCGCTGTCGCGCGGCCGGCCACTCGCCATGGAAGGGAACCGCCCGACGGGCGGATGGCGAACTACATCTTCGGCAGGAGGACCTTGTCGATGACGTGGATGACGCCGTTCGACTGGTCGACGTCGGCGATGGTCA
>CALFXR010000184.1 GCA_937958475.1 uncultured Mesorhizobium sp.
TGACGCCGTCCTTGTCGACGAAGCCGTCCTCGAAGCTCTTCTTGGCGTTGTCCCAGGCGCCGCCGCCCGACGTCATCGAGATGGCGACGAACAGGCCGTTGACGATCACGCCGAGCAGAGAGGCGCCGAGCGCGGCGAAGGCCGAAGCCTTGGAGCCGGAGATCAGCAGCACGCCGAAGTAGACGACCAGCGGAGCGAGCACCGGCAGCAGCGACGGAATGATCATCTCCTTGATCGCGGCCTTGGTGAGGATGTCCACCGCACGGGCGTAGTTCGGCTTGGACGTACCGGCCATGATGCCCGGGTCTTCGCGGAACTGCTTGCGCACTTCCTCGACGATCGAGCCCGCCGCGCGGCCGACGGCAGTCATCGCGATGCCGCCGAACAGGTAGGGGATCAGGCCGCCGAAGATCAGGCCTGCGACGACGTAGGGATTCGACAGGTCGAAGGAGACCGTGCCGAGATCGGCGAAGTACGGATACTGCGCGGCGTTAGCGGCGAAGTACTGTAGGTCGTAGCTGTAGGCGGCGAACAGGACCAGCGCGCCGAGGCCGGCCGAGCCGATGGCGTAGCCCTTGGTCACGGCCTTGGTCGTGTTGCCGACCGCATCGAGCGCGTCGGTCGACTGGCGCACTTCCTTGGGCAGGCCCGCCATTTCGGCGATGCCGCCGGCGTTGTCGGTGACCGGGCCGAAGGCGTCGAGGGCCACGATCATGCCGGCGAGGCCGAGCATGGTGGTCACGGCGATCGCCGTGCCATAGAGGCCGGCGAGCTGGAAGGTAGCGATGATGCCGCCGACGATGACGATCGCCGGGAGCGCCGTCGATTCCAGCGAAACCGCGAGACCCTGGATGACGTTGGTGCCGTGGCCGGTCACCGAAGCCTGGGCGATCGAGTTGACCGGACGCTTGTTGGTGCCGGTGTAGTACTCGGTGATGACGACGATGAGGCCGGTCACGACAAGGCCGACCAGACCGCAGATGAACAGGTTCGTTCCGGTCACGAGAACGCCGCTGGCGGTGCCGACCTCGCCCCAGCCGATGGTCATCGAGGTCGCCGCGCCGAGGCCGACGATCGACAGCAGGCCGGTGACGATCAGGCCCTTGTAGAGGGCGCCCATGATCGAGCCGTTGGCACCAAGCTTGACGAAGAAGGTGCCGATGATCGAGGTGATGATGCAGGCGCCGCAGATGGCGAGCGGGTAGATCATGACGTTGGACAGCACTTCCGTGCCGCCGAAGAAGATGGCGCCGAGCACCATCGTGGCGACGACGGTCACAGCATAGGTCTCGAAGAGGTCGGCGGCCATGCCGGCGCAGTCGCCGACATTGTCGCCGACATTGTCGGCGATCGTGGCAGGATTGCGCGGATCATCCTCGGGAATTCCCGCTTCCACCTTGCCGACCAGATCGCCGCCGACGTCCGCACCCTTGGTGAAGATGCCGCCGCCGAGACGGGCGAAGATGGAAATCAGCGAGGCGCCGAAGCCGAGCGCGACGAGTGCGTCGATGACGGTGCGGTCGGCCGGAGCGTAACCCATCGGACCGATCAGGATCAGGTAGTAGACCGCGACGCCGAGCAGGGCGAGGCCGGCGACCAGCATGCCGGTGATGGCTCCCGACTTGAAGGCGATGTCGAGGCCGGCGGCGAGGCTGTTCGAAGCGGCTTGAGCCGTGCGTACGTTGGCACGCACCGAGACGTGCATGCCGATGAAGCCGGCGGCGCCCGAAAGCACGGCGCCGATCAGGAAGCCGATGGCGGCGATGCCCGAGAGCAGCCACCAGGCGAGCAGGAAGACGACCGCGCCGACGATGGCGATCGTGGTGTACTGGCGCGCCAGATAGGCCTGCGCGCCTTCGCGGATGGCGGCGGAGATTTCCTGCATGCGTGCATTGCCCTGGTCGGCCGCGAGGACCGACTGCGTCGCCCATATGGCGTAGAGGACAGAGAGCAGGCCGCAGAGAATGACGACGTAGAGCATGGTCATTGCGGGTTTCCCTGATGTGGCCCGGAAGGACCCCTCCCCGGACCGTTACGACGAGAGCTGGCGGGCGCAGGCCCGGTCTCCGGCTCTTTCGCAGCGGCTTATGCGGAACGGGTCGGTGAACGTCAAGAAAATGTTAGGACTTTGCCCCGTTTTCGCCGCGATCCGACCGTCGGAACGGCCTTGCGCTCAACGCGGCAGGGCGGAGCCACGCTGCATGCGCAGAAGCGCCAGGCCGATCAGGCATACGACCGCGACCGGGAAGACGATCCAGTTGAGCATGTCCCAGCCCCAGGCGTTGTAAACCTGGCCCGACATCAGCGAGGAGAAGGCTACCGAGCCGAACAGCACGAAGTCGTGGAAGCCGAGCACGCGGCCCTTTTCCGAGGGCCGATAACTGTTGGCGACGATCGCGGTGGAGCCGATGAAGGCGAAGTTCCAGCCGAGACCCAGCAGAATCAGCGCGGTCCAGAACTGCCAGAGCGCAATGCCGGACAGCGCAACCACGGCACAGCCGATCAGGAGGACGAGGCCGAAGGCGACGACGTTCTCGACGCCGAAGCGCTGGATGATGCGGCCGGTGACGAAGCTCGGGGCGAACATCGCCATGACATGCCAGGAGATGCCGAGCGTCGCCTCGTCCGGCGTGAAGCCGCAGCCGACCATGGCGAGCGGCGCGCCGGTCATCACCAGGCTCATCAGCGCGTAGGAGCCGACGCCGCAGAGCAGGCCGATGGCGAATCGCGGCTGGCGGATGATCTCGCCCAGCGGCCGCGGCGGCACGTCGGAGACGGCGGGGCCGCCGGCAGCCGCTGCCCGCGGCCTGAGGAAGGAGAGGATAACGGCACCAACCGCCGCCAGCACCAGGATCGAAGCAAAGGAACCGGCGAACATCACCGGTGCCAGCAGTTCGCGCGTGAATATGACGATCTGCGGCCCGAGGATCGCCGTGATGACGCCGCCGGCGAGCACGAAGGAGATGGCGCGCGCCTTGAACTCGGAGGGGGCGTTGTCGGCGGCGGCGAAGCGGAACTGCTGGACGAAGGCGCCGCCGAAGCCGATCACCATGAGGCCTGCGGCGAACAGCCAGAACGAGCTGTTGAACAGCGCCATGGTGGCGATCAGACCGCCAAGGGCCGTCATGCCGGTGCCGGTCATGAAGCCGTTGCGCTGCCCGACCATACGGATCAGGGCCGCCGCCGGCAGCGCGCCGAGGGCGACGCCGAGGTTGAAGCCGGTGACCGGTGCGGTCGCCAGCGACTTGTCGGCGTCGAGCAGGTAGTGACCTGCGAGCGCGCCGATCGAGATGGAAATGGGCGCGGCAGAACCGACGATCGCCTGAGACGTAGCGAGGATGAGCGCCGTGCGCTTGGCTTCCCGCTCTGCCACCGGATCCATCACGATGCGTCCTTGCCCCGTCCCTCGCCGCGGACGCGGCGCGCCACCCGGTCGAGCACCGCGTTGACGAGCTTCGGCTCGTCCTCGTCGTAGAACGCCTTGGCGATGTCGACATATTCCGAGACGATCACGGCAACCGGAACGTCGGCCCGTTCCATGAGCTCGTAGACGCCGGCACGCAGGATGGCGCGAAGCGTCGAATCGAGGCGCGACAGCGGCCAGTCCTCGGTCAGCGCCTGGCGGATGATCGGATCGAGCGACTTCTGGTGCTCGACGACGCCGGCGAGGATGGCGCGGAACCACTGGGCGTCGGCCTCGCGATAGAGCGCGCCGTCGACCTCCTTGCCGAGGCGGAAGGTTTCGTACTCGGCGGTGATCTCGAGCAGGCCGCTGCCGGCGACGTCCATCTGGTAGAGCGCCTGCACCGCCGCGAGGCGGGCGGCGCCGCGTTTGTTGGCCTGGCGGACGCCTTGCGCCGGCTTGCCGGTCTCGCCCGTCATGGTCAGGCTCCGAAGCGCTGGCGGTGCGCGATCATGGTCAGCGCGGCCCGGGCGGCGAAGCCGCCCTTGTCGCCTTCCGACCGGCGCGCGCGCGCCCAGGCCTGCTCGACGTTCTCGGTGGTGAGGATGCCGTTGCCGACGGCGAGCGATTCCGCGACGGCGAGGTCCATCAGCTTGCGGCTCGACTCGTTGGCGACGATCTCGAAATGATAGGTCTCGCCGCGGATCACCGTGCCGAGCGCGACGAAACCGGCGTAGTCCGTGCCGCCTTCCTCCGCCCCGTCCAGAGCGAACGAGATGACGGCCGGGATCTCCAGGGCGCCGGGGACGGTGACGACGTCATAGGTCGCACCGGCCGCCTCCAGCGCCGCCTTGGCTCCCTCGAGCAGCGCGTCGGCGAGATCGTCGTAGAAGCGCGCCTCGACGATGAGGAGATGAGGCTTGCCTTCCGGCTCGAGGAAGGCCGAGCCATGCTGGTGGGTCGATGCCATGATGTGCTCCAGGTCGCCGGTGACTTATGCCGAAGCGCTTCCCACCGCAAGCCGTCTCCGCTGGGCCAGCGGGTCGGGCAACGGGACTAGCCAATGTCGAGCAGCAGCGGCCGGTGATCGGACACTTCAGGCGAAGAAATCACGTCGAAACGCCGGACGTCGACATTGGGCGTCACCAGCAGGTAGTCGGCGAAGCGATTGTCCTTTGCATAGAAGGAGGTACGCGTATCGGTGAATCCGCGGCCGGTGACCAGGTCGATCAGGCCGAGTTCGCCGAGGATCGCAAACGTCTCGCTGCCCGGGAGGAGGTTCAGGTCGCCGCAGACAACCAGCCGCTCGCCGGGCCGCCAGATCGTGCGGATCAGCCGCACCAGAGCATGAGCCTGCGCCCGCCTGTGCGGCGTGTCCTGCTTGCCCGCCAGTTCGCGCAGGCCGTGGAGGTGAGCCACGACGATCGGCGCGCCGCCCGCCGTGTCGAACAGCCGGAGGCAGTGGGCGTTGCGCGGCCGCGGGTGCTCGCCCCAACTGTCGGGCGAGAATTCGCCGTGGACGAAGTCCAGCGCCGCGCCGACGACCGGCAGGCTGTTGCGGACAAGCGTGGCGAGGCCGAATTCGGAAAGAAACACCTTTTCGCCGTCGAAAAGTTCGCCCCGGGCCGCGGGATGGAAGGCGGCGTCGTGGCCGGGATGGGCGTCGCGTATCTCGTCGTAGAGATTGGCTCGCTGCGGCAGTTCGGCGCCGTCGCCGCGATAAGTCAACCAGCGCCGCCCGGCTCCGGGGGTGCGCAACACTTCCTGGAGGCAGAGCACGTCTGCGTCCACGCTCTTGAAGAAGGGTGCCATGGGGTCGAAGACCCGGCCGCCCCAGGCGTTCAGCGAGACGATTCGCACGCTTTCGTGACCTTTCGCGCAGGCCGGCCGATTCCCGCCCGATCAGAGCCCTTCACGCGCCGCCTCTGCGAGGCGCGCCGCATAGCGCGCCATCGTGTCGATCTCCAGGTTGACCTTGTCGCCGACGTTGCGCTCGCCCCAGGTCGTTACCTGAACGGAGTGGTGGATGAGGAGCACGTCGAAGCGCGTGCCCACGACCCTGTTGACCGTGAGCGACGTGCCGTCGAGCGCGACCGAACCCTTCGGCGCGATGAAGCGGGCGAGTTCGCGCGGCGCCTCCAGCGTGAAGCGCACGGCGTCGCCTTCGGCCTCGCGGGCGACGATCGTCGCAGCGCCGTCGACGTGGCCGGAAACGATGTGGCCACCGAGTTCGTCGCCGATCTTCAGCGCGCGTTCGAGGTTGATCCTTGTACCGGGAGCCCACGAGGCCGCCGTCGTCAGCCGCAGCGCCTCCTCCCAGGCCTCCACCTCGAACCAGCGCCGGTTCGAGCCGGGTTCAGGCAGGCCCGTGACGGTGAGGCAGACGCCGGCGCAGGCGATCGAGGCGCCGATGGCGATGCCGGCGGGATCGTAGGCGGTGTCGATGCGCAGCCGCACCCCTTCGGCGAGCGCGGTGACGGCGGCGACCGCGCCGACGTCGGTGACGATCCCGGTGAACATCAGATCCTCCTCAACCACTCCGCATAGCCATCGTCGCCGTAGCGCGCCTCGCGCACGAGGCTGAAACCGGCCGGAATCCGGTCGGCGGCAACAGGCGATTCGATGCCGCCCGCGCCGATCGGCGCAGGGCCGAAGAACAGCGCAATGCGGTCGACGAGGTCTTCCTCGAGGAAGCGCCGCGCGGTTTCCGCACCGCCTTCCACCATCAGGGTCGACAGACCCTGCGAAGCGAGATCCTCGAGCAATTCGGGGAGCGCGATCATGTCGTCGTAGGTTTCCGTGGCGAGGAAGCGCACCCCCAGGGCTTCGAGAACCGCCCGCCGCTCCGGGTCGGCCTCGGGCGAGGCGGCGACCCTCACGGGGACCTCGTGCGCCGTCGCGGCGAGGCGCGAATCCTTCGGCAGCATGGCTTTCCGGTCGAGCACGATGCGGACAGGCGAGCGCGCCTCCAGCCCCGGCAGCCGGACGGTCAGTTGCGGATCGTCGGCAATCGCGGTGCCGATGCCGATCAGGATGGCATCGCAGCCGGCGCGCATCATGTGGGCTTCCGCGCGTGAAACGGCTCCCGTGATCGGTACCTGGCCCTCGCCGCGCCGGCCGATCATGCCGTCGGCCGAAAGCGCCAGTTTCAGAATCACTTCCGGACGCTTCCTGATCGAGCGGATCAGGTAGCCGGCGAGATCGTCGGCCGCTTCGTCGGCGAGCACACGCTCGTCTACCGCGACGCCGCCCTCGCGCAGGATCGCGTAGCCCTTGCCGGCGACGCGCGGATCAGGATCGTTGGCGGCGCCGACGACGCGCGCCACGCCCGCCGCCACCAACGCGTTGGCGCAGGGCGGCGTACTGCCATGGTGGGCGCAGGGCTCCAGCGTGACGTAAGCGGTCGCCCCCCTCGCCCGCTCGCCTGCCTCGGCGAGCGCTTGGGGTTCGGCATGCGGCCTGCCGCCGAGCGCGGTGACGCCGCGGCCGACGATGACCGGGCCGTCGCCGTCGTCGCGAACGATCAGCGTGCCGACCGACGGATTGGTCGAGGTCAGCCCCCGGTGGGCGCGCGCCAGGCGTATCGCTGCGGCCATGAACCGGCGATCGAGCGCATCCTGTTCTGCCGGCGTCCGCGTCATTCCGCGACGGCGTCCCCCTCGCCCTTCAGTTCGCCGAGCACGTCGTGGAAGTCCTTGGCCTCGCGAAAATTGCGGTAGACCGAGGCGAAGCGAACGTAGGCGACGTCGTCGAGCGATTTCAGCGCCTCCATGACCAGGCGCCCGATCTCGGCGGACGGGACCTCGGTCTCGCCGGAACTCTCCAGCTGGCGCACGATGCCGGTCACGGCGCGGTCGATGCGCTCCGGCTCGACATTGCGCTTGCGCACCGCGATTTCCAAAGAACGCAGGAGCTTGTCGCGGTCGAAGGGCACCTTGCGCCCCGAGCGCTTGACGACGACGAGGTCGCGCAACTGCACCCGCTCGAAGGTGGTGAAGCGGCCGCCGCAATCAGGGCAGACGCGCCGCCGGCGGATCGCCGATCCGTCTTCGACGGGCCGCGAATCCTTCACCTGAGTGTCTTCGGACTGGCAATAGGGGCAGCGCATTGGCGTTCCAGCGGTTGCGATTCTCGTCGTGGGGAAGGCTTAATCGCTTTTCCGTGTGGTGCAAAGCAAGCGGCAGGTATGGCGCGCGGCGATCCCGCCCGGGAGTCGCTACGACTCCATTGGATTCAGGCTGGAAAGCGTCGACGGATGTCCGCGGCGATAAGCGCCTGTATCTTCCACAGGTTGCGATCACGAATGCCGTGTTCCTCCAGCTTGCTGACGGTACGGAATGCGTACTGCGCCGACGAGCCCCAATGACCTGCGGCGCGCGCGAGCACCTCGGCCACTTCCGGAAGCGGCCGCCGGCCGGCATAAGCCCTGCCTGTTCGCGAAGAAACGAATGCGAGTGCCTTTACCGTCCGGCCCCCGGCAACCACGTCGATCCAGCGTGGGACGTTGGTTGGTGGATTCGCGTCGATCTCGCGCTTGAGAAGCCTCACGATCTGCTCGCGGACATTGTCTGTCGCCACGCGATAGGCGATGCCGACGCACGAGCCGCCACGGTCGAGCGCAAGCATGAGGGCCGGCAATTCGCGCGTACCGCGCCAGCGGGTCAGCTTGAGACAGAAGGAGCGATGCCAACCTCGCGCCACCGCGCGCCGCTGCTCTGCGACCTCGAACTCCGGATTCCAGATCAGCGATCCATACGCGAAGATCCATAGCTCCGCCGGGCTGTACTGAGCTAGGACCGCCTCGGCCATGCTGTCGAACTCGGCGTCGGTATGGTCTGCGGTCCCCGGTTCCGGGCCGGGATCCGGTTCGGTCCGCTCCACAAGTTCGACGAGCTCGGCCGTCAGTTCCATACCGTTACCTCAAGCCAGCGGTAGCTAGAGGTTATACGTGCGCGGAGCCGACGATGCCGTCAAGCGCAGGGATTGAGCCCGGCGGCGCGGAATCACCCCATGTAGGGGTAGAGCGGGAAGCGGTCGGTCAGCGCCACGACCTTCGCCTTCACGGCGGCTTCGACCGCGGCGTTGCCCTCGTCGGAATTCGCCGCCTTCAGCCCGTCGAGGACTTCTGCGATTAGCTGGCCGATCTCGCGGAACTCCGCCTCGCCGAAGCCGCGCGTCGTCCCGGCCGGCGTGCCGAGGCGGACACCCGAGGTGACGAAGGGCTTTTCCGGGTCGAAGGGAATGCCGTTCTTGTTGCAGGTGATGTTGGCGCGGCCGAGTGCGGCCTCGGCGCGTTTGCCCGTGGCGTTCTTGGGGCGCAGGTCGACCAGCATCAGATGGTTGTCGGTGCCGCCCGAGACGATGTCGAGTCCGGTCTGCTTGAGCGAGGCGGCGAGCGTCCTGGCGTTGGCGGCGACGTTTTCCGCATAGGTCTTGAACTCGGGCTTCAGCGCCTCGCCGAAGGCGACCGCCTTGGCGGCGATGACGTGCATCAGCGGGCCGCCCTGGAGACCAGGGAACACGGCCGAGTTCATCTTCTTGGCGATGTCTTCGTCGTTGCACAGGATCATGCCGCCGCGCGGGCCACGAAGGCTCTTGTGGGTCGTCGTGGTCACGACATGGGCATGCGGAAGCGGCGAAGGATGCACGCCGCCGGCGACGAGGCCGGCGATGTGGGCCATGTCGACCATCAGCCAGGCGCCGATCGAATCGGCGATCTCGCGGAACCGCTTCCAGTCCCAGATGCGCGAATAGGCGGTGCCGCCGGCCAGGATCAGCTTCGGCTTGTGCTGGTGGGCCAGCCGCTCGATCTCGTCCATGTCGAGCAGATGGTCGTCCTTGCGCACGCCGTAGGAAACTACGTTGAACCACTTGCCCGACATGTTGACCGGCGAGCCGTGCGTCAGGTGGCCGCCCGAATTGAGGTCGAGGCCCATGAAGGTGTCGCCGGGATGAAGCAGGGCCAGGAACACGGCCTGGTTCATCTGGCTGCCGGAATTCGGCTGGACGTTGGCGAACTTGCAGCCGAACAGCTGCTTGGCGCGCTCGATGGCGAGTTCCTCGGCGACGTCGACGTACTGGCAGCCGCCGTAGTAGCGCTTGCCCGGATAACCCTCTGCGTACTTGTTGGTCATGATCGAGCCCTGCGCCTCGAGGACGGCGCGCGAGACGATGTTCTCCGAGGCGATCAGCTCGATCTCGTGGCGCTGGCGACCGAGTTCGTTGCGGATGGCGCCGAAAATCTCCGGATCCGCCTGCTCGAGGCCGCCGTTGAAGAAGAACTCGTACTGGGCCGTCGCGGCCTTCGCTGTCGCCATGGGTTTCGTTCCTCGATGTGCTGATCTCGCGGGGTGGCGCGCTCTAACACACATCCCGGTGGTCATCCACGTACGAGAAGCGAATTTTCATCGTCTGCGTGCGCCAAGCACGGCCTTCTGGACGCCCGAGACGGGCTTCCGCCAACGAAGCCTATGGCCGACGAAGCAGCGCAGCCCGCTCGGCGGCGTGACGGCCGACGAGCGCGACACCGGGACAACTCCGGCAGCAGCCCGGCAGACAGGAAACAATCTATCGTTAATGATCAGTTGTTATGAACGCTTCCGTAATCTCGCATCGCATACCCCCCGGCCCATGACATCACCCAACACCGCTACCGAATACGCTGGCTTCTCAGCCGACGCACTCATTATCGGCGCGCTCGAAAAGGCGGCCAGGGGCCAATACTCGCTGATCGACGGCGGCAGCAATCCGGTCGCCCGTGCGGTGAACCTGCTGCTCGCGAGCCTGCGCACGCAGGCCGCGTCGAGTCTCGACAGGACCGTCGAGACCTCGATCGCGGTCAACGAGACCTCGGTCCAGGGCGCCAATCTTCTCTATGGCTTGCGCCGCGTCGACGACTATTCGCAGTCGATCGCCGCTGCGGCGGAGGAGATGGCCGCCAACGTGAACGAGATGGGCCGCGGCGGCCAGGCCATCGCGTCGAGCGCCCGCGAAGCCGGCGAAAGCGTCGTCCAGGGCCGGTCGTCGCTCGATGCCATGACGGCCGAGATGAATCGCGTCTCGGTCACCGTCGGCGAGACCCGGACGCGTCTTGAAGACGTCCAGATGCTTGCCCGGAAGATCGCTTCGCTGGCGGAGACAATCAAGAAGATCGCCACCCAGACCAATCTGCTGGCGATCAACGCGGCCGTCGTGGCCGCCCGGGCCGGCGAAGCGGGCAAGGGCTTCGCCGTCGTCGCCACGGAAGTGAAGGCGCTTTCTGAGAGAACGGCGGCGGCGACCGTCGAGATCACCGGCATCGTGTCCAGCCTCACGGAAGGCATGGGCAACATGATGGGCGCCATGCACGAAAACGCCGCTTCCGTGGCAGCCGGCAACGCGGCGATCGGCGAGCTCACGCAGGCGATGGCGACGATCGAGGGCAACATCGATCGCGTCGTCCGCAACAGCGAGGCGGTCCGCGCCGCGCTCGAACAGCAGAACGAGGCCGCCACCAGCGTCGCAGCAGGCATCGGGCGCATCGCCGGCCACGGCGGGAAATCGACCGCGGCGCTCGAGACCGTGCTTGCAACGATGGACCGGGCGCAGAAGTCGCTGCAGGCGCAGATCAACGACATTGCCGAAGTCGACGTGCCCAACAAGTACGTCAAGCTGGCCCAATCGGATCACGTCATCTGGAAAAGGCGGCTGGCGAACATGATCATCGGTCGCGAGGGACTTCGCGCCGAAGAGCTGAGCAACCATCACCAGTGCCGCCTCGGCAAGTGGTACGACCGCGTCGACGATCCGGCCTTCACGTGCAAGCCGGCATTCGCTGCCCTCGAGGTCCCGCATCGCAGGGTCCACGAGACCGGTATCTTGGCCGTCAAGCGCTACAACAGCGGCGACATGAAGGGTGCCCTCGCCTGCCTCGGCGAGGTCGGGAGCGCCTCGGAAGAGGTGCTCAACCTGCTGCGCCAGCTCGAGATCGAATAGTCCCGGCCGCGCATTTTTCGCCAGGCCGGGAGCCGGCCGCCGCCTCGCACCGCCGAAACGACAAAGGCCGCCCCGAGGGCGGCCTTTGGTCGGTGCCGGCGGACCGGTCCCGAAGCACGGGTTCCTACAGGGCCGAGATCTGCAGTTCGTCGACGCCGTCGCGGCCGTAGATGTCGTCGCGGAAGTGAACGACGCCGTCGCCGGTCGACCAGGCCGAGATGTAGGTGAAGTAGACCGGGATCGGATTGGGGATCTGCACCGGCACGCTCTCGCCGCTCTTGATCGTCTGCTCGAAGCGCTGGCGGCTCCAGCCGGGCGTATCGCGCAACAGCCATGTGACGAGATCGCGGACGTTCTGCACGCGCACGCAGCCGGACGAGTCGAAACGCATCAGCTTGGAGAACAGGCTCTGCTGCGGCGTATCGTGCATGTAGACGTTTTCGGGACTCGGGAAATTGATCTTCACCGATGCCATCGCATTGCCGGAGCCGGGATCCTGGCGGAAGCGGAATTTCGCCGCGTCCTCGGTGTTCCAGTCGATCGTGGCCGGATCGATCTCCTTGCCGTCGGGCCCGAGAATGCGGATGTGGTTCTCGGCGAGATATTGCGGGTTCTTGCGCATCAGCGGGATGATGTCCTTGCGGACGATCGATTCCGGCGCGTTCCAGTAGGGATTGACGATGATCTCGTTGATCTTCGAGTTGAGGATCGGCGTCTGCCGGTCGATCTTGCCGACGATCGCCGTGTGACGCAGCGCGATACGTCCGTTCTCGACGGCCTCGATCTGCGCCGCCGGCACATTGACCATCACGTAGCGGTCGCCGAGGTAGCCGGACATCGAGCGCAGGCGCACGAGGTTCGTCTCCAGTTGGCCGAGGCGCACCGGCGCGCTTATGTTCATGGCGGCGTAGGTGTACTTGCCCATAACCCCGTCCGACGGCAGGCCGTGACGCGCCTGGAAGCGCTTCACCGCGGCGTCGACATAGGTGTCGTATGCCTGGCTGATGCCGGCCATGGTCGACAGGTCGCCCGAAATCATGAGGCGCTTGCGAAGCGCCTCGACATCGGGATCGACGACGCCGAGCTTGAGCTTCTTCGTCGCGGGCACGATCGGCCAGCCGCCCATGCCGACGATGTTGGCGTACTGCGCGATCGCCTGCTCGAGATACGTCACCGTCTCGGGGCTGAAGATCGGCAGGTTGGATGCCACCTTGCCGCCCTGCGAGACGCTGGCGTCGAACTGCTCGTTCCAGTTGCCGCGGCGCGGCGAATTGAGGAAATCGGCGATCACATCCTCCGCGCGGGCCGAGCCGGCGATCGCGGCGGCGGCCATGGCGGAGGCGCCGGTGAGGAAATAGCGGCGGCTTGCTTTCATGATTTCCCAGACATTCCCGTTATCCGCAAGACACAGAACTTGAGCCTAGCGGTTCGTTCTTAACATTTCGCCAACCATGATGACAGTTCGGACGATGCCGCTGCCGTGGCGTCCGCAAGCAACATCGGCTCAGGCCGGGCTTCGGATGTTCTGACTTCCCGCATCCTCGCTCCCATCCGAATATGGCGGCAACGTGGCCACGATCGACACGGATATGTGAACCCGTGGGGAAAAAGGAAGGGACCGGACGCCGCGGCGGCGCCGGTCCCAGGTCGCTGGAGGTCCCGCGGTCGTCTTCTCACGCCGCGGTTGTAGCTTGCCCGATCCCCTACATACGGTAGGCGATCGTGTCGTTCCAGAAGCGGTCGAGACGCTGCAGGGCGCGGTTCATCATGCGGAACTCTTCCTGGTTGATGCCGCCGACCGCCTCGATCGAGCCGATATGCCGTTCGTAGAGACCGGCGACCACCTCGGCGATCGCCTGCCCCTTCGGCGTCAGGCTGACGCGCACCGAGCGGCGGTCGATGCGCGAACGCTGGTGGTTGATGAAGCCGAGATCGACGAGCTTCTTCAGATTGTAGGAAACGTTCGAGCCGAGATAGTAGCCGCGCGAGCGGAGTTCGCCCGCAGTCAGCTCGGCATTGCCGATGTTGAACAGCAGCAGGGCCTGGATGGCGTTGATGTCGCTGCGTCCGTTGCGGTCGAACTCGTCCTTGATGACGTCGAGGAGCCGGCGGTGCAGCCGCTCGACGAGCTGGAGGGATTCGAGATAGAGCGTGCGGATCGCGTCGCGGCGATCGTCCTGCACGGGGGCGGGCTTCGCCGCCTGGCGCGTCGTGATCATGGATTGGCCTCTCGTTTGTCGCCCGGTGATGGTTTTTGTTTCACCTTGGTCGCGACCCTATCGAATGCCTATAAAATTCGACTTAAACGTAAGGCTTAACAGCTGCTTACGACAGGGCCGACGTGAAAGAGCCTTAACGAAGGGTCACGCGCGAAGGAAAAATTGACGCTATTGCGCCTGCTCCTTCCTGCGGCTCTCGCGGACCTTCTCGATATGGATCACGACCCGGAAGGCGACGTAGAGCACCGCGATGAACAGGTGCGAGATCGGGATGATCGGGCGGTGCCCGTAAAGGTCGGGAAACACGACGTACATGACCGTTTCCGTCGCGGCGCAGATCGCCCAGATGACCGGCCCCCAGGAGACGAGCATCCAAAGGCCGATCGCCGCGAAGGGAAAGAAGACCGCCAGCACCACGCCCGCCACCTGCCAGTAGACCGGCATGAGGTCGAAGCGCCACAGGATGCCGGGGTAGACCCCGATCAGCCGGATCCAGTAGAGCACGCCGAACAGCAGGCAGTAGCCGGCGATCACGCGCTGGAACCAGACGAACGCTGTCTCGGCGAGGCTCTGCCGCGGTAGCCGGCCGGGCGCGTCGAAGGTGGTCACAGGTCGAGGTCCCCTGCTTCGAGCGGCGCGAAGTAGGCGTCGACATCGGCATCGGCGACCTCTTCGAGGGTTGCCGGTTTCCACACCGGCGTCGTTCCCTTTTCGACGATCGCCGCGCGGATGCCCTCGTAGAAGTCGCTTCCCGCCAGCATCCGCGTCAGGATGCGGAACTCCATGCGCATGCAGGCGTCCATGGAAAGCGTGGCACCGGCGCGGATCTGGCGAAACGCCACCCTGACGCTGGTCGGCGAGCGCTGGCGCAGCGTCGCCAGGGTGGCGGCGGCGAAAGGATCGGCGTCCGCGGCGAGACCCGTGACGATCGCCTCGAGGCTGTCCCGAGAGAAATGCCCGGCGATCGAGCGACGGGTCGCCTCGTCGGTTTCGGCGGCGGCTTCCTCAGCGAATCGTCCGATCGCGGCATCGGGCCCCTCGCCGGCGCAAAGTGCGGCAAGCAGCGGCTCCAGCGCCGCGGCCGGCACGCAATGCGTGGCGAGCCCCGCCCAGCGCGCGTCGCCGCGGCGGATGCGGCTGCCGGTGAGCGCGAGATACATGCCGTAGCCGTCCTTCAGGCGCGGCAGGATGTGGCTGCCGCCAACGTCGGGAAAGAAGCCGATGCCGACCTCGGGCATGGCGAACAGCGCGTTCTCCGTCATGACGCGGTGCGAACCGTGAAAGGAAACGCCAACGCCGCCGCCCATGACGATGCCGTCGACCAGGGCGACGTACGGCTTGGAAAAGCGTGCGATCCTGGCGTTCAGCCGGTACTCGTCGGCGAAGAACCCGACAGGCGGGTGGCCGGCCAGGCCGGCCTTGTAGATGTCGAGGATGTCACCGCCCGCCGAGAACGCCCTGCCCTCGCTGCGGATGACGACCAGCGCGACGCCCGCGTCGCGCTCCCAGGCGTCGAGCGCGGCGTCGAGCGCACGCACCATGCGGTGAGTCACCGCGTTGAGCGCCTTCGCCCGCGTCATCGTGACGACGCCGGCCGAGCCGACTCGTTCGAAGCGGATCTCGTCGCCGCCGCCGAAATCGATGTCCATTCTTCCTCCACCGTCGCCGGCATGAAGTGCTAAGGGCGGCGCGGAGGGTCGTCAATGGCGGCGGATCGGTTGCCCCCGCCCAACCGGAACCCGGGAACGCGCACAGCCGCAGCGCCGTGCCGCAGGAATCGCATCGGCGGACGGCACGCCGCCGCGACGGATCGCCCTCCGGGTTGGTCATTGCGCGCCCGGCATGTTAAAGGCACCACCGTTTCGGAGACCGGCCGATGAACAGACACAGCCCTTCCCGCGCTCCCGGCGGCCGCACCGTCGACGAGATCACTTCGGGTCGCCGCCTGCGCCGCATGCGCAAGGCCGATTGGTCGCGGCGGCTGGTCCAGGAGAACCGGCTCGCCGTCGACGACCTGATCTGGCCGATCTTCATCATCGACGGCGACGACCGGATCGAGGAGATCGCCGCCATGCCCGGCGTCTACCGGATGACGGTGGACCGTGCCGTACGCGAGGCGGAACGGGCAGCGAAGCTCGGCATTCCGGCCATCGCAACCTTTCCCAACATAGAGCTTTCCCGGCGCGACCAGACCGGCTCGCACATCCTCGATCCGGACAACGTCATCAACCGCGCCACGCGCGCCATCAAGGCAGCCGTGCCGGAAATCGGCATCATCACCGACGCCGCGCTCGATCCCTTCACCAGCCACGGCCATGACGGCATCCTGCGCGACGGCATTATCGTCAACGATGAATCGGTCGAGCAGATCGTCGCCGCGGCCGTCGGCCAGGCGGCGGCGGGCGCCGACATCATCGCCCCGTCGGACATGATGGACGGCCGCATCGGCGCGATCCGCGACGCGCTCGACGCCAACGGCTTCCAGGACGTGGCGATCATGTCCTACGCGACCAAGTTCGCCTCGGCCTTCTACGGCCC